>NZ_JBLVQN010000033.1:0-75060 GCF_058323225.1 Neobacillus sp. PVCKKU3 | reverse complement strand
CTCTTCGACAGCCTGAGAGGAAGAAGAGCTCCTCTTTTTTGTCGTACAACCTCCCTCCCAGGAATACATATGGATAGACAGGCTTATTTGGGGGGAGAAGAGAAAATGAATGTATTTTTGAGTTATATTTTATTAGGGCTATCACTGGCTGCTCCCATTGGTCCAATCAATGCAGCGCAAATTGACAGGGGAATCCGGAGTGGCTTTATGCACTCATGGCTGATTGGAGTAGGTGCGGTCGTTGCCGATGGCGTGTATATGCTGGTCGTTTACATAGGAGTTGTAAAGTTCCTCGATACTGAGTTTATGCAGACATTTCTTTGGCTGTTTGGCTTTTTTGTGCTCATTTATACTGGGGTGGAAACAATCCTCAATGCTGGGAAAATTCATATGAAGCATTATCGGGGAAAGGAACCGCTGTTAAAATCATTTTTGACAGGGTTCTTTATGTCGATTTCAAATCCTTTAACCATCCTTTTTTGGCTAGGAATTTACGGCTCTGTTCTTGCGAAAACAGCAGCTTCTTATGATGCAGGGAGGCTTGTATTGTACAGCAGCGCTATTTTTATTGGGCTGTTGATTTGGGATGTCATGATGGCGAGTGTGGCCAGCAGCTTTCGAAATTTTTTAACCTCAAGGCTTCTCGTGATAATTTCGATACTTTCAGGTCTTTCTTTAATAGCATTCGGCATGTATTTTGGTTTTCAGGCGATAAGTATTTTATTTTAATCACTTTAGGGAATAGGCGGCATTTAGCCGCCTTTTTGCCGGATTAAGCTGTCGGCCATGGTTTAAGGAGGGTTTTCTTTTTGTTCTTCTCACTTCTTTTCCATTTCACTCTCATGATTAAGGTAATTGCACCGATCACTCCCACAAACGCAATGCTAATGAAGAAGCCTGGTCTGCTGGAAGCATGGAATAAGGTGCCGCTTACCGCAATTAAAATTAACAGAATTCCAAGATAATATTTTATTTTATCTTTAGCAGTTATCTTAAGAATTTTTCTTGGAGAAACAAGAATAAACATCCAATTATAAAGCAGCATCAATCCGGCGGCCGACGTTATATATTCATAAATTCGATTGGGCATCAGTAAAGCTGACACGACAGATGCAGTAATGCCGATTATCGTAAGAATTAGTGTAGGCAGCGGAATCTTTAGCTTTCCTTCCTTTGCAAAGCTTGCCGGAGCATCCCCCTCTTTTGCAAGGGTAACTAAAACACTGGTTACTCCATAAAGTGAAGCAGCCATGGTAGAAAAGCCGGCAATTATTAAAGCGCCATTAAAGATATGCGGCACAAACGAAAGGTTGTAAGCATCCAATGCAATAACAAACGGGCTTTCCTTCGAATTAAATTGCTGCCAATTGACCATAGTGACGGCAATCCCTATCGAAAGAGCATAGATGAACATCATGGAAAAGAGCATAACCCTGCCGGCCTTTGGAGCTTCCTTAGGGTCTTTTAATTTAGTTGCCATCAGACCAAGAATTTCAATGCCGCCAAAAGCATAGTAGGCAAAAATAACAGCAGACCACAGACCTTTCATTCCGCCCGGAAAGAAATCTTTTTTGCTGTTAGGATACTGAATCGGACGGTCACCATCTATCACGCCAAATATGGCCAACAAGGCAATAATGATAAACATTAAAATGGCTGCCACCTTTAAGACAGCAAGAACATTTTCCAGTTTATTCAGTATACCTACACCAATTAGAATGACGGCCAATCCAAGGATAGCGTAAGCGGCAGCAAATACCCATAGGGGAACGTTTGGGAACCAGAAACGCGAAAAAATAGATAGAGCGGTCATTTGGCTTCCCATAATCAAAACTTCTGAACACCAATAAACCCAGCCGCTGCTAAACCCAGCCCATCTGCCGTAAGCCTTTTTGGCATAAGACCGAAAGCCGCCCTCGAGCGGCTCTTTGGCGGTCATTTTTGATAGGGCATCAAATACAAAATAGGTGCCAAGCGCAGCGATTAAATAGGCAATTAAAATGGACGGTCCCGCCATCTTAATTGCCAAGCTCGAGCCCAGGAAAAAACCTGTCCCAATTGTACAGCCAATCCCAAACAAGGAAAGCTGCCACCAGCGCAAAGTAGTTTCCTTTGCGCCAGACGTTGACTTGCCCATATAATATCTCCTTTTATACTGATTTTTGCCCCGGCTATGCGTTGCGCCCAGTGGTACCTGGTGATTTATCAGTAATGCTTTGGTTATTATAGTCTTCATCATTTAGGCCAGGCATTTGTCTTCTATCTGTCCCTAAATACTCTCCCTGGTGTTTTTCTTGCACTTTTTTAAACTTATCAAAGTTTTCATTTACCAAATTAATCCCTCTTTTCTAATGCTCAAATATATTTCTTAAGATATACTCCTCCCTGTTTCTTATTCAATCTTTAAAGGATGTTTGTTTGTTTTTTGATGGAATTAAATTTTTATTACATAAACCGCCGCGAAACAAATGAAACTAAAGAGGAACTAGACAAAATTGGACACCACAGGCATGATATAGATTTTTTATGACAAACGCTTTTCTAATGAAAGGGGTAGATTTGGATGTTATCGACAGAAAAGCTGGCTGGTTTGCGCTTGCAATTATTAGAGGAAAAGAGTGAACTGGAGGCACATTTGGAGCAAAATGACCACTTAGGCATGGAGCGAGGACATGCTCATGAGTCAATGGGGGAATTATCCTCCTACGACAATCATCCGGCCGATGAGGCGACGGAGTTATATGAGCGGGAAAAAGATAATGCCTTACTGGAACACTATAAATTAGAGCTCCAAAATGTTAACCAGGCTTTAGAGGCGATGGAAAATGGGACATACGGGAAATGTGAGGTATGCGGCAAAGAGATTCCGCTAGAGCGTTTGGAAGCCTTGCCGAACACCACGTACTGCAT
Organism: Neobacillus sp. PVCKKU3; assembly: GCF_058323225.1. NCBI lineage: Bacteria > Bacillati > Bacillota > Bacilli > Caryophanales > Bacillaceae > Neobacillus > Neobacillus sp. PVCKKU3. The sequence continues at coordinate 72,150 of NZ_JBLVQN010000033.1, read as the reverse complement.
TGAGCATAGCCCGGATCAGGTAACCTCTCACAAACGTCCTGTCGAAGAAGGTGTCCTCATGCCGCCATTTGGTAAATTTGATATGGATGAAAAGGACGAGAGCGTTGCCTTTGATGCAGAGGATTCCTGGCAGACAGTTGCCCAATGGGGAACGTCAGACACGCCATCCGACCTAGCCTTCCCGCAGGATGATTATCAGGACGTGTACGTTGAGGCAGATGAAAATATCGGCTATGTCGAGGACTATGAAAATTTTGTCGGCAATGATTTGTATGGAAAAAATATCACTGTTTATCCTAATCCACAGCATGAAAAATATGAGGATGCACTTGATGAAGAAGGCATCATGACAAGCTTTGGGGATTTACCTGCTTATGAACACGACCCGTATGTGGACAGGGATGATAGATAGCAAAGGAACTGATTCTTAAAAAAAGAAAACAGCTTTCAAACGAGAGCTGTTTTCTCTGATTTTTACTCTGATTTATTGTTATTCAGTGGAATGTCTGCACCGTCTTCATTTTCGATGACGGCACCGATTTCACCCTCGGCATAGACATCGCTTACCTGCTCATGAGTCGTGGCAAAACCGGAGGAAAGTGGATCGCTATTTTGATAATAACTGGGATGAAAGAAACTGCCCGCTACTTCAGTTCCTTTTTTTGGGTCTTTTTTTACCATGTATCTCTCTCCTTTTTGTTATAATTGTCTAGCTGCAGTGCCTGGTTAAGGCGCATTCGCTTTTCGTATTACATCTGTATTGTTTCTTTTTATTTTAGTCTTACTCCTATAAAATAAATCCATGGAAGGGGCACTATATATGAAGAAGAGAAATGAATTTCCATCACAGGAACAATTGGATCAGGCATTTCACTTTTTGCATGATGAAATTAACAGAATCTCGATAATCGAAGAAATTGAAATGATTAAAAAAGAAAAAGACGGGCATGAAGAGTAGAGGGAGCAGCTTGGGTTAGTTTTAGGGGGTTGTTATGGGAACAAGAGAAGCTTTGGCGAAAAAAATTGCCTGGATAAGTGTCATAAGTAATATTATCCTTACTTTAGGAAAAATGATAATAGGCTGGTATGGCCATAGTGATGCCGTATTTGCCGATGGAATCCATTCGGCTGCCGATGTTTTTGCATCCGTTATTGTTCTGCTTGTCATAAAAATTGCCAATAAACCTGCCGATAAGGAGCACCCATATGGACATGGGAAAGCAGAGGTCATTGTTTCAGGAATTGTGGGTATTTTATTGTTCCTTGTGTCCATTTATCTTGTATTCGAAGGGATTACAGGTTTCTTCAAGGAGGTCGAATCACCGAGCCTTTTGGCGATGTGGGTGGCGGTATTTTCTTACGTTGCAAAAGTGGTTTTATATAGAAGTTCCATGAACGTGGCCAAACAGAATAACTCAAAAGCGATTGAAGCAATTGCGTTTGATCACAAAGCCGATATTGTTGCTTCGCTTGCGGCTGCCATTGGTGTTCTGCTGTCCATCATCGGTGAACGCTTTTCGATTCATCTTCTGCAGTACGGTGATAAGGTAGCAAGTATTTTTGTCGCCTATCTCATTTTTAAAATTGCCAAAGAAATGTTAACTGAAGCATTCGATATTTTACTGGAACGGAATATTAACAATGAAACCATTCAAGAATATATTGCTATTATCAATGAATTTTCCGATGTGAGGCGGATCGACCGCATTAGGGCTAGAGAACTCGGTCATTATATTTTAGTTGACTTACGCATTTCCATCGACCATTTTAAGACCATTAAGGAAGGGCATGATCTTGCCAGATCTATTAAGGTAAAGCTGATGGAACAGCATGACAATATCGAAGAAGTGCTTATTCATTTAAACCCTTATTTTCCGGATTAAAAATAATTTACCAAAAAAAACTGATTTGTACTTTCGGAAATTTGGGTTTATGATAGGATTGGTATAGGGTGCTGCGTCTTGCGGTACCCTTAAAAAAATAAAATAACTACAGTAAAGGAGTTGATATTTTTGAGTTATTCCATAGACCCTGACCCTGAAAGGAGCGGGGAAGTCAATGTGTTTTTTGAATTGATGAAATTGGCTGCTGCAAGAATATCAACTCTAAAAAAAGGCGGTTGGCTTCCTCAAAAATGAGAGTGAGGAGGTTTTGGCATGTTAGAAATTTTTAAAAGCACTGAGACAAGAATGTTAGAAAAGGTGGATGCCATTTCAAAGGGCTGCTGGGTAAATATGTACGCCCCGACAGCAGAAGAAATAGCCAAAGTTTCGAATGACGCACAGGTCGACATCGACATTATCAAAGATGCGCTGGACGATGAAGAGCGCCCAAGGATTGAGCGTGACGATGGCAGAATCTACATTATCGTCGACTTTCCTTATATTGTTCATGATGAATCAGGTCTTGCCGTTTACGAGACAATCCCAATCGGCATTATTCTGACCGATGATAATATTATTACCGTTTCCTTGAAGGACTCGCCAATTATTGATGAATTCCGGAAAAACAGGGTAAAGGAATTTTACACCTTCAAAAAAACACGTTTTGCCCTGCAGATATTATTTGTCATTTCATCTTATTATCTTCGATATTTAAAACAAATCAATAAGAAAACTAATGAGATTGAGCGGGTTGTCCATCAATCCTTGAAAAATAAAGAGCTTTACGCATTTCTTGCGTTGGAAAAAAGCTTGGTTTACTTCACTACTTCTCTAAAGTCAAACAAGGTCGTTATGGATAAAATTTTGCGCTTTAATTACTTGAAAATGTATGAGGAAGATAAGGATTTATTAGAAGACGTGATTATTGAAAAAACACAGGCGATCGAGATGGCGGAAACCTATCATTCTATTTTAACGGGAATGATGAATGCATTTGCGTCGATTATCTCAAATAACCTGAACATCGTTATGAAATTCCTAACTTCCATCACTATTATTCTTGCACTGCCGACGATGGTCGCGAGTTTTTACGGAATGAACGTAGAGCTTCCATTTGAGAAAAACACCTATGCATTTGCCATCCCATTGATTCTCTCGGCTTGTTTAGCCTGTTTAACGGCATATATCTTTTGGAAGAAGAAATATTTTTAAAAGTTAAAACCGCCCCTTGGAAGAGGGACGGTTTTTTATGTTGTAAGAGCTCACGATTAGTAAGACTATAACTTTTTGTAGTTAATTTTAAAAAATAAATAATTTTCCCAACATTAGATAGCTTGACTACCAGGCATCGGTTGTGATTTTGCCGAATAGTTTTTTGTATCAGCGCTAAACGCTGTACATACTTTTCGGAGGGAGTTTCTGGATGAAAAAAAGAAGATTATTGGGGACGGTTCTACTCAGTGCAGTCATGGGAATTTCGACGTTTGCTTCAGGTGCCTTTGGACAAACAAGCAGTCATGAGTCTTACCGAGTATTCATTCAAGGCCCGGCAGTGGAAAAGGCCAAAGCCAAAGCCAATTATGGTGTCCGCTGGGATTTTGGAGCTGAGGGCTTTACGACTACTGTCAATTCCCAGCAATACCAAGCACTTTTGAAAAATAAAAACCTTACAATTGAAAATCTCCCGGAAATGCAGCTCACAGATAAACCGGAGCCTAAGGCAAAACCGGGGGGCGGGACTGCTACCGGACCAAGTGACAGGACGCCATGGGGAATAGAGGCAATTTATAATGATGCCAGTATTTCAGCGACATCCGGCGGAAGTGGAATAAAGGTTGCGGTATTAGATACAGGGGTTATCAATCATAAGGACCTGGCTGGTAAGGTGGAACAATGCAAGGATTTTTCACAAATGAAGGCCAATTTGGTGGATGGCAGCTGCAATGATGGAAACGGTCATGGAACTCATGTATCCGGAACTATACTCGCTAATGGGGGCAGCGATGGCACCGGAATTTATGGGGTTGCACCAGAAGCAAAGCTATGGGCCTATAAGGTATTGAGTGATAGAGGTTCAGGGTATTCGGATGATATTGCCGCAGCCATTCGTAAGGTTGCTGATGAAAGTGTTCGTACCAGTTCAAAGGTCATCATCTCAATGTCGCTAGGCTCAAGCACCAAGAGTACCCTCATCGAAGATGCAGTTAATTATTCATATGGTAAAGGAGTGCTTGTTGTCGCCGCCGCTGGGAATGATGGACCTGGCTCAAACACCATCGGTTACCCTGGCGCTCTTGTAAATGCCGTAGCCGTAGCTGCATTGGAAAATGTTCAGGAAAATGGCACCTATCGTGTCGCGGATTTCTCATCACGTGGAAATCCAGCAACTGCAGGCGATTATATCATCCAGGAACGTGATGTTGAAGTTTCTGCGCCGGGAAGAGCGATTGAATCGACGTGGAATGATGGCAGCTATAACACGATTAGCGGAACATCTATGGCAACTCCGCATGTTTCCGGGCTTGCAACGAAGCTTTGGGCGGCAAATCCAACCTGGTCCCATACCCAGCTTCGCACCGAATTGCAAAACCGGGCAAAATTAGTTGATATTAAAGGAGGCTCTGGAGCAGCAACAGGCGACGACATCGCATCAGGTTTCGGCTTCCCTAGAGTAAAATAATAATAATAGGTCGCGGGGGCACAGGTCCCCGCCGCTTTGACACATGATTCCTTCTTGGCTAAATAACCACTAGGTAGCGAAAAGAGCCTCTCCTTTACTATTTTACAAATAGTCTGAAAAAAATATATTTAAGAAAAGAAAGTATTGTTGTAAAATAGTGTAAAAAAGAGAGGCAAGCTGGTGACATAATGGAATTTGGAGCACTGATCAAATACTATCGTACCCAGAGAGGAATCACCCAGGCAGAGCTTGCTAAAGGGATATGCTCGGTTCCCCATTTAAGTAAAATTGAGAACAACTCCAAAGAAGCAAACGAGGAGACCATTGCCCTTCTGCTTGAACGGCTGCAAATAAGCATGGAAGAGATGGAGGAAAATGAGGAAAAAATAAAAGCACTCATACGAGAATTTAGCAACAGGATTAACTTTTATTTAAAAGAAGAAATAGAGGAAACTTATCAGAAACTAAGACAGATAGAACATTTAATTCCTTTTTCAAAGTATATCTATATTTGGGAGTTATATAAATATAGGTATCTACTTTTTAAAGGGCAATTAGACGAAGCTGAGCATCAAAAAGATTTATTGTATAAACAAAAGAAAAATTTTTCCCAACATGAAGATTATTTATTTCGTTACTATAATGCGGTATTTTTAATACTAAAGGGCCAGTTTAAAAATGCAGATGATATATTTGATACCTTGTATATCGATAATGAACATGAGGCAGCTAGCGGTGAATTCCTTTACCATAGAGCCTTGGTAAAAAGTTCGCTTGAGCAATCAGGCCATGCCATTCATTTTGGCAAGCTGGCGCTGCAAATGTTTATGAATCAGCACAACTTTATTCGGATTCTTCATACCCTTATGCTGTTAGGAATCAATTATACCAACTCAAACATATATGAAGAAGCTGAAGAATGCTTTCAGCATATTATCCGGAATGCTAAATTACTTAAAGAAGAACAGTTACTTCCGCAGATTTACCACAATATGGGGCATCTGCAATTTAAAATGAAGCATCTTAATGAGTCGCTGTTCTATTATGAAAAAAGTTTGGAACTGCAGCCGAACATTAATCAGCATTATCTCGTTACTTTGTATTCCATTGGAGAAATTAATTACTTTTTAGGGGCAAAGGAAAAATCGATAGAATGCTTTCAAGAGGTAAATTCTCTGGCAAAGGATCTAGGGGTAAAGAAATTTAGACTTTTAAGCGAATATTATCTGTTGCTTATGTCTTCTCCGGTAAAGGGCTATAAATACTTAGAATCAAAAGTAATACCCTTTTTAGAAGAGGAAAATGAATCCCATGAGGACCTTACTCATTATTATAAAATGCTAGCTGATTATTACTCAGAAAAGGGTATGGCCTTGGAAGCATTCAATTATTTAAATAAAATAACATAAAAAGAGGAGGCAGATTTATGAAGAAGTTTATTATTGGAGTAGTTCTTTCCGTTTCAGTGCTTGGTCTGGTCACATTTGCAGGCAGCGGGAAGGTAGAAAAGGCAACTAACGATGTGGCAATTTCTACTTACATGTCTTCACCACCGCCAATCCAACCTCCAGTTGGTTGATGAAAAATCCCTGGTTATTCAGGGATTTTTTTTGTGCATACTAAGTAGTAAATTTTTTGAAGAGGTGTTTCTTATGACCGATAGGAACAAAGAGCCGCAGTTTCAAAGCGGGAAGGCAGAAGACAAGTCCGATAAAGGGCTTTACGGATTAGATCCGGAAATGAGCTTATTATCTGTGAATTTTGCCACGACGGAAAATCCCTTCCTGAATGAACACTATCAGGAAGACTCGAAAGAAAACCAGTAAAATGGTTATGCTATTTATAATGTGTTTAAAATTTTTGCAGTGATTTGGGAGGTATTTTAATGAAATCTTTTGTGGTAAGTTTTCATCAAGAAGATAATGTTGATACGATGCAGGTGCAGAAATTAAATCAAGAGGAATTTGAAAAAGCGACAGAAGGCGGAACAAGACATTTATTTGAACTGGACACAAACATAGGCCTTTTCATTTTTTTCGATGGAGCAGACAAAGACGGGGACATCTCCTACATGGTGCTCCAGTATGAAGAAGACAACGAAGATCCAGTTGCCTGCTATTCCTTCCAGCTTAAGGATTTTTACGAATTTATGGCCCTCTACCTGAATGATTTTGAATTTAATGAAGAACAAGACGAACAGGACGAAGAAGAATATGGCCCGGTTCATCATTTAGCGCATTTACTATTTCATATTGCGGGTGAGGGCAGGGATTTGGAAGTTTAACATTAAAAGGACGCCGATTTTTGCGCGTCCTTTTGATGTTTTTGTTTTAAAACTTGTTTATGAAGTCTTTGAAAAGGGTAATTTACGAAAAAAATCATAAATTTGCACTTAAAAAGGGACAATTTCCTTTTTTAAAATTTCTATTGGCGAATTTTTCAAGTCTATTGGCGATTTATGGACTTCTATTGGCGGATTATAAGATTCTATTGGCGAATCTGACACTTCTATTGGCGAATTGAATTCTTACCATGGGAATGATTTGGGAAAATAAACTCTATACCTGTTTTCTCCAGTATGATTTAGTTTTTCAGAATGAAGCAGTCTTTTCGCAGTATGAATTGATTCTAAATGTATAAACTCTCGAAATTTTTGACTATTAATTTTCATATCATAAAGCAAAAAATAGTCCATCAACGCATTCATATGGGCATCAGCAGAATATTTATCGCAGCGGGAGCAGTACCATTTTTGTTTTTTACGAATTAGTGGAAGATAACCGCAATAAGGGCACTGAACTCCGGTTAGCAGATCTGACCTTTTAAGTCCAAACTTTTGTAATAGATACTTAGTTGGCGGTGTATTCAGCTTTACCAGAAGTTTGCAAAGTTTTCGGAGTTCTTTCGCGTTGAGGATTGCAACTGGATACAATTTTTCGAAGAATTCAATTCTATTGAGAAGAACATCAGCCTTACAGGTACGGGGCTTTACTTTGCGGGAATTGGGGCCAAACACGACATAAGTACAATACGAATTACTAAAGACAATTAGATATTCAACGGGTAAAGGGGGGAAACCAAGATCGGCCAGCAACTTTTTAATATATTTTTGGTGCCGCTCTACTTGAGCTACCGGATAAAGATAACCCTTTTCTTTCTCATTAACGATTTGCGTAAATTGCTCATTTTCGGTATCAATTATTAATTTCCCGGCCATATGTTTAACTGAAATAACTAAGGCGTATGCAGGAGTAATCAGAAGAGTGTCAATTTGAAGGTTAAATTCATCATCGGGAAGATTTAAATCATGGAGAATCATATATTTGTCTTTTGGGAGCATTCGAAAATAGAAATCGAGTGATTTTTCTCCTTGGTATCCTGCCTCCCGCCTTCGAAGTTCATCCAAAATAGTCTGGTATTTCTCGTTACTAAGTGGCAGGCGCCGCAAAATAGCTGCCAGAATAAGAATTTTTAATGGAATTGACCTGTCTTTTATAAGCAAGGTAACCTCTCCTTTCGTTTTGAAAAATAAATTCTAAAAAAGGGGGGAGAATCCTGCCGAATTTTATCGGAATTTGTTAAAAGATTGTGTCTGTTATTAAAAAAAGAAAACCTTTAGATTGTAAGAAATTTCTTATTGGCGATTTTTTACACTATATTGGCGGATTTTGGATTTCTATTGGCGAATTAATAAGTTCAATTGGCGATTCTGGCACTTCTATTGGCGGATTGAAAAAAGCACCAGACCCCAAAACAGGATCCAGTGCTCTAAATTACTCCCGCGAACCTTCTTTATTTACCTCAACCCGAGCTTTCCCCATAAAGAATATTGTCACAGCCGCCAAAGCAATCGGAATCAACGTAAGCGTAAAGGTATAGGTAATTGATTCCGACAACGCATGAATGATATTATCTAAAATGACCCTAGGAATTTTCGCACGTTCACTTGCTTCAAAGATTTCCCGCGGATCCCCCATTTTAAACCCGCCACCCTGTCCACCAGCGCCAGCGCCTTGCATTCCCTTAAATGCCTCTTTCAAACGATCTGTAAAGACATTATTTTGAATCGTACCGTAAATCGTTACCCCCAGCGTCATTCCAAACGAGCGCAAAAACGAGTTCGTGGAATTCGCTGTGCCCCGATATTGCGATTCCAGGTTATGAAGCGAGGCGGTGGGCAGGAGGGAGAAGGAGAAGCCGACACCAAAGCCGACAAGAATCATAAAAATGGTCAGCATCAAGCGGGACGTATCCTCGGTCATGGTACCTAGGCAATACATGCCAACAACATATGAGATTATCGAGATGATCATTAAATTCCGATAAGACGTTTTTGTTAAAAAAATACCTCCGATTGAGCTCCCGGCAACAGATCCTAGCATCATCGGGGTTAAAATCAAACCTGCATTTTTGGCCGTTCCGCCGTATACCGCCTGCACAAAAATCGGAATAAACACTGTTAAAATAATAAACGTGCCACCATATAAAAAGGCGAGAATCTGCGATGCAGCAAACAACCGTCTTTTAAAAAGCCATAACGGTAAAATCGGTTCTGCAGCCTTGAATTCTGCTATAAAAAATCCAACAAAAAAGACCACAAAACTAACAAACAGGCTGATAATCGGAGCAGAATTCCAAACATATTCCTTCCCGCCCAGCTCCAACGCGAACATAAGACTGACAACCGAAATGACCAGGGTAACCGCGCCAAGCCAATCAATTTTAAGCTTTGAATGCTGTAAGGATTCATGATAATAACGAACAATTAAAATAATTGAAACGAGTCCAAGTGGGATATTAACATAGAAAATCCAATGCCAGCTGATATAATCCGTAATATAAGCACCCAATAGCGGGCCAAGTACGCTAGATAGGCCGAAAACTGCGCCGAGCAGGCCGGTCATCTTTCCGCGTTTCTCCGGCGGAAAAATATCAAAGACAATCGTAAAAGCAATCGGCATCAATGCGCCGCCGCCAATGCCCTGAATGGCTCGAAATATACTTAATTGGACAATGGTTTGCGCGAATCCGCAGAGGGCCGAACCAATCAAAAACACCGTTAACCCAAACAGGAAAAAGCGTTTCCGCCCATACATATCGGAAAGTTTGCCGAAAATCGGCATGCCCGCCATGACGGCTACCATGTAGGCAGAGGTGACCCAAACAAATTTATCGAGCCCGCCAAGGTCGGAAACAATCGTCCCCATCGCCGTGGCCACAATCGTGTTGTCCATCGCTGACATCAAAATGGCCAGAAGCAGACCGGCTGTCACCAGGTTAATATTGCTGTCATGTTTGATCATTAAAGTCTCCTTATTCAATTTTTATCTACTGGGCCATAGGCCATGAAATCTCCTACACCTCAATTTTAACTGACAGCCGACAGAAAATAAATTTGAATTTTAATAAAAAAAATCCCCTTACAAAAGGGGATATGTTATCACTGGGTAAACTCCAGTTATAATTAAGCTTTTAAAACATCATGGTCAACGTAACGCTCACCATTGATTTCGCTGATCACATTGATGGCAACCTTTGCGCCGTCACCGGCAGTAATAATTGTATGTACGCTGACACCAGCAGCAGTACCGGCAGCCCAGATACCGTCAATGTTTGTTTTTCCTTCGGCATTTACATCAAAAACTGTTTTGATTCTTGGTTCTGTACCTGGCTTTGTATTTAAGCCAGCCTTTTCAGCAAGGTCAGTCAGGGCACCGGTCGCAATAATGACATGTTTTGCTTCGAACGTTTTTTGATCGGTCTCTACTGAAAATCCAGCATCAGTTTTCGTAATGTTGGTAACGGTCGCTTGAACAATTTCCGCACCGAATTTACGAGCCTGGTCTTTTCCGGTTTCCACAAGTTCAGGGCCTGTAATTTCTTTTACGCCATAATGGTTTTCAATCCACGCCCGTTTAGTCATGCTCTTATCATTATCAACAACCAATGTTTGTTTCCCAGCTTTTGCAGTAAATAAAGCAGCACTTGCTCCGGCAGCGCCTGCACCAACGATAACAACATCAAACATTTTTAAAACCTCCAATTTTTATTTTTCAATATTAATGTAGCCAATTACAAACTAAAAGTAAAATGAACTGCTTATTTCAAACCTTTTGTAAAACGAAATAAAAATAAAAAGAACCATCATTTCCGTCTAAGGTTTGATGGTTCTTAGGTTCATTCCTGTATAAGCATTTTATGAGATTTCCTGTGCTCTAGATTGCGCCTTTGCAGTCGTTTTCCTTTTTGTATGAAGAACATAAAATAAACCAACGCCGATTAAAATATAAAATGCGCAGATGAAATACATCGAGCTATATTCCATTTTGGCGGCAATTATGCCCACTAAGAATGACCCAAGTGCGATTCCTGTGTCGTAAATGGATAAAAATGTTGCTGTCGCCAAGCCTCTTTTTCGAGGTTCTGCATTTTGAATCGCAATCGTTTGGAAGGTTGGAAAAAGTGTTCCCCAGCCTAACCCGATTAGGCCTGCAGAGAGGAGGAACGTAACCGCTCCATTACTTTGGCTCAAGACGACCATTCCAATTGCGAATAGAATGAGACATGGGTACGAAATCACGTTAGGACCATATAAATCCAGCCATTTTCCCGTAAATGGTCTTGAAATTAGCAGGACCACCGCATAAACAACAAAGAACAAGCTCGAAACATGCTCTAAATGAATTTGAGCTGCATAGATGGATACAAAAGAAAGCAGCGCTGAATAAACAATTGCCAAGAAACCGCCGACGATGGCAATCGGAACAGCAGAAGACTCAAACAGATTTCGGACCGAGAAGGCTGCGGCCACCTTTTGTTCGTCTTGTTCCTGTTTCGGAAGTTTAACGCTTAGCCCGGTAATCAACGCGCCAATCGCCACTGCAATGCTTATGATAAACATGATTTTAGCGCCCCATTGCTGCATCGTCATCAACCCGACAAATGGTCCTAATACCATGGCCATATTGGTTGATAAGACGAAATAACCCATTCCTTCCCCTCTTCGTGAAAAAGGAATGATGTCAGCAACGATCGCTCCTGCCGCTGTTGTTGCCATACCAAAACCGATACCGTGCAGCAGGCGGATCACTAAAAATCCAGCTGTTGTTTTAGGGAATAGGTAGAAGGGAGCCGCTGCGGCAAAAAGAATCAGCGCGGTTAACAGCACCTTTTTGTTACCGGCACGTTCAAGCCAGTTACCTGCAAGCGGCCGCGAAATAATAGCAGAAAGCAAAAAGACGGTTGTCATTAATCCTGCCTGTGAAGCACTTGTGTGAAGCTCATTCAATGCATAGCTTGGAAGTGTCACAAGCAAAATATAAAAGGTCAAAAATAAGAAAAAGTTACTTGCCGAAATACCAATAAAATTTTTCGTCCATAATTTTGGTTTGTTAGACATTTAATGCACTCCTTTTAATAGAGCTGTTCAAGCCAGCTTTTTTGCAGCTGATAAAGCTCCTCCTTATGTGATTTTGGGAGCAACGATTTATTCAATTCGATGACGATTTTCTCCCACTCCGGATATTTGGCATGCGCCTCATCCGTTAATTGAACTCGTTTTTCACGTTTATCCTGTCCGGGAATCTGTTTAACGTAGCCTTGTTTAACCATGCGCTGGATCGTTCGGGTCATGGGAGGGGCTTCAACAGCTAAATATTCACTCAGCTCTTTTTGAGTTAATGAGCCTTTGTTTTTTAAAACAAAAATAACGGCCCATTGCGAACCGTATAATCCCGTTGGGTTCAGTGCTTCATTCAGTTTATTTGTTAGACGTCGTGATAATTGATGAAGGGTATGGATTAATTCGTGATTGATCATAATACGCTCCAAATTAATAATTAGTTACCTAGGTAACTATAATGGATATATTAAAAAATGTCAAGAAATGTTCACAATATGTCGACCTTCCTAAACAAAAAAATTCCGCGGAACATTATTCCACGGAATCTTCATATGACTATCTTAACACATTAAAATACCTTGCCTCTGGATGGGCGAAAACAATGGCAGAAACAGATGCTTCAGGCTCCATCATACAGCCATCTGTTAACTGGATACCGATATCCTCCGGCTGGATTAGCTTAAAGAGCTTTTTCTGGTCTTCCAGCTCAGGGCAGGCAGGGTAGCCAAATGAGAAGCGCTGGCCTTGATAGTGAGCCGCGAAACGGTCCTGCATTGTAAAGGTTAGAGGATCCGGGAAGCCCCAGCGGTCACGCATCTGCCGGTGAATCAATTCTGCCAGACCTTCGGCACTTTCAAGAGCGAGCGACTGCAGGGCATGGCTTTCAAGGAAGCGGCCGGACGCTTTAAACTGATCAGCTTGCTCGCGAATGCCCCTTCCGGCAGTTACCGTAAAGAAGCCGACATAATCCATCACGCCGCTATCGACTGGCTTTAGGAAATCTGCCAAACATAAATATGGTGCAGATTCCTGACGAGGAAAATCAAACGTCTCGATAACCTTTTCAAGATTTTCTGGATCATAAATATGAACTTTATTTCCCTCTGATTGTGCCGGGAAAAATTGATAAACAGCCGCAGGTGTAATCCAGCTATTTGCGCTGGCATCGGCTAGTAAATTATCGACCATGTCTTTTACTTTCCAAGCCTTCTCATCCTTTTCGGCCAGCAATTTTGCAATTTTCCCTTTCACACCGAGATGGTGGCCCAACAGCATTTGCATATTGATATAAGGTTCTATATGTGACAAGGAATAGGATTTTAGAACATGCCGTTTTGTATCTTTTGGAACAAAAACTGGAACCTCAGTAGAGATAGCAGCCCTTTGCTTTACAGCCACTGAGGAGGCAGATCGAACTGGCAGCTCTCTTGGAACATCTAAGGAGGCCAGCTTTTCCTGTTTTTCGGCAAATAATTTTTCAAGCTCCTCTGGGGATTGAAGCTGGTTGGCGAGTGCTAAGCCATTCATCGCATCCTTTGCGTAAAGAACAAGTCCTTCGTATTCCTTGGCAATTTTTGTATCCGTAAATTTGCGGGAAAGTGCCGCACCGCCTACAAGAATAGGGAGGGAGATGCCTGCTTCCTTCATATCCTGTGCCGTTAACACCATTTGCTGGGCCGACTTTACCAAAAGACCGGAAAGTCCAACCATGTCCGGCTGTATCTCGCGAATGGCTTTAATCAATTCAGCGGGTGCTACCTTAATCCCAAGATCAATGACTTCGTAGCCGTTATTGCTGAGAATAATATCGACCAGGTTTTTCCCAATATCATGGACATCGCCTTTTACCGTGGCCAAAATGACTTTTCCTTTTGAGGCAGACACATCGCCTTTTTCCATAAACGGTTCCAAGTGGGAAACGGAGGCTTTCATGACCTCTGCACTCTGGAGAACTTCGGCGACGATTAACTGGTTATCATTAAACAGCCGTCCGACTTCCTTCATTCCGTCCATTAACGGGCCGTTGATAATATCAAGCGGAGCAGGGTACTTCGCAAGCGCCTCATCTAAATCCGGAAGGAGCCCTTCCTTTGTACCTTCGACAATATAGTAGCCGAGCCGTTCTTCAAGACTCATATCGAGCGTTGTGCCTTTTGCTTCCTTCTTCTTATCCCGATAAAAATCAGTGAAAACAGCCAATGTTTCATCGGTCGTATCAAATAATAGAGCCTCGGCAAGTGCCACTTCCTCTTTGGAGATGGAAGCAAAGCGCTCGAGCTTCTCAGTATTGACAATCGCATAATCCAGTCCTGCTAGGGTGCAGTGGTAGAGGAATACGGAATTCAATATTTCCCGTCCAACCGGCGGCAGCCCGAAGGATACATTACTTATGCCGAGTATCGTTTGCACACCGGGCAGCTGTTCTTTGATTAAGCGGATGCCATCAACCGTGGCTTTAGCGGAACCAATATATTGCTCATCCCCTGTACCTACAGGAAACACTAATGGGTCAAAAATTAAGTCCTGTGGCTTCAATTTATATTTGTTGACTAAGATATCATGCGAACGGCGGGCAATTTCCAATTTACGTTCTGCAGTAACCCCCATGCCGGTTTCATCAATAGTCCCGACAACAACGGCAGCCCCGTAGCGGTGAATTAACGGTACTACCGCTTGGAAACGCTCTTCGCCGTCCTCAAGGTTAATGGAGTTAATAATCGCTTTTCCCTGCGAGTACTTCAACGCCTTTTCAATAACCTTTTCATCTGTTGAGTCGATGACAAGCGGCACCTTTACCTTTTTGACGACTTCAGTGATGAATTTTTCCATATCGATAAGCTCTTCACGGTCCGGATCAGCAAGACAGATATCAATGACGTGAGCTCCGCCTTTTACTTGGGCCCGGGCGATTTCTGCCGCTTCTTCAAATTTACCTTCAGCTATCAAACGTTTAAATTTACGTGACCCAATAACATTGGTCCGTTCTCCAACCATGATCGGCCTTAAAGTTGGATCATCGTAAATGAACGGTTCAATTCCTGAAACCATATGATGGGAGGATGGCTGGAATTCCCTTAGCTTGTAATCCTTCATTGCATCGGCAATGGCGCGAATGTGATCAGGGGTCGTACCGCAGCAGCCGCCTACAATATTGAGCCAGCCATGAGCGGCAAAGTCACCCAGCTTTTTCGCCAGTGTTTCCGGTGTCTCATGATAGTGGCCCTCCTCGTCAGGCAGGCCAGCATTCGGATAGCAGCTGACTGCCGTTCCAGACAGATTGGCGAGCGAGCGCACATGGTCCTGCATAAACTCTGGTCCTGTTGCGCAGTTCAACCCAACAGCCACTGGATTCATATGTTCGATGGAAATATAAAAGGAATCAATCGTTTGTCCCGCCAAAGTCGTTCCCATTGGCTCGATTGTTCCAGAAATAAACAGCGGCAATGTTTTGCCGGTTTTTTCAAACGCTTTTTCGATGCCGACATAGCCAGCCTTAACATTCAGCATATCTTGAGAAGTTTCTAAAAGGAGCAGGTCAACTCCGCCGTCAATCAAGCCAATAGCCTGTTCCTCATAGGAGGCAGCGAGTTCATCAAAGGTTGTTCCGCCGGTAACGCTTAATGTCTTTGTCGTCGGTCCCATGGAGCCGGCCACATAGCGAGGCCAATCCTCGCTGGAAGCTGCCTGAGCTTCCTTCACAGCAATCATCGCAGCAATTTTATTGATTTCATAAGCTTTATATCCAAGCTCATACTCATCTAAGACGATGCTGGTGGCACCGAATGTGTTAGTCTCGATGATATCAGCTCCGGCCTCTAAATATTCGCGGTGAATGCGCGCAATAACTGCTGGAGCAGTTAAATTGAGATTTTCATTACAGCCCTCGTACTGTTCACCGCCAAAATCATCGGCAGAAAGACCTGCTTGCTGCAGCATCGTTCCCATCGCACCGTCCATGACAAGGATACGTCTTTTTAACTGCTCAATAAATGGTCTTTTCGACATAGCTGTTCCCCCTCAGTTCACACGCACGCTGCCTTGCATAAAGGGCCAGTTCAGCAGTAAGCTCATAGCGTAAAAATGGTGTGATTAAATAAATTCCATTAAATAAATCTAAGGCTGCATCGATTAGCCCCTTGGTAATTTCAACGCCTTCTTTTGCCGCTTGGAGCGGGTTATCATGAAGCGCGGCCATCCGTTCACGAATGGAGTCGGCAATTTTAATGCCTGGCACTTCATTATGAAGGAACTCCGCGTTTTTACTGCTCGTAAGCGGCATTAAGCCGATGTAGATTGGTGCTTTTAAATGTTTCGTATGTTCATAGACTTCAAGCAGTTTTTCTTCGGAAAAAACCGGCTGGGAGATAAAATAGTCGGCCCCATGCGTAATTTTCTTCTCCAACCGTTTGACCGCTTTTTCCACTGAGCGGACATTCGGGTTAAAGGCTCCGGCAATGCTGAACGCCGTTTTCTGGCCCAAGTCCTTTCCGGAAAAAGATAAACCTTCATTTAATTGTTTAATCATTTGAATCAGTTCAAATGAAGAAACATCATAAACGGAAGAAGCCCCCGGAAAATCGCCTACACGCGCAGGGTCGCCAGTGATTGCCAGAACATCATGCATTCCTAACGTGTGTAAACCCATCAAATGGGATTGCAGACCGATAATGTTGCGGTCCCGACAGGATATATGGATAAGCGGCCGTATTCCTAGTTCTTTTTTTGCTAAATAGCCTAAAGATTCATTGGAAATCCTCACTTGCGCAAGAGAATTATCTGCTAGTGTAATCGCATCAATTCCTGCTTCCTTTAAAACCTTTGCCCCTTCAAAAAACTTCGTTGTATCAAGCTTTCTTGGAGGATCTAATTCCACGATAACTGATGGCCGTTCCTGCACAATATCTTGAAGAGGGGTGTAGTCCCGCTTGGCAGGACGATCTTCAACTATGATTTTCTTTGGTTTTAATTCTACTATTTTATCTGTTATCGGAGTGCTGTTTTTTAATTCGGTGGCAAATGCCCTGATGTGTTCAGGTGTTGTGCCGCAGCATCCTCCTAAAAGTCGGACACCTTGCTTGCGGAATTCAGCCGCAGACCTGCGGAAGTAATCGGCATCACCATCATAATGAAACTTTCCATCCGTATAAGCAGGGAGACTGGCGTTTGGATAGGCTGAAAGAAAGGCTCGCTTAGGCAGCTCGATTTGTTCGAGCGCAACCAGCATATGATGCGGGCCAAGCCGGCAGTTTAGGCCGACAACGTCAGCGCCTAGCCCTTCAAGTCTCTGCAGAGCATCATTGACAGGAGTACGGTCCTGCAAAATTCCCGGTTCTGCAAGGGAAACTTGCGCAACAATTGGCAGATTGGTTTCCTTTCTGGCGATGGTCAGGACGGTTTCAAGCTCTTCCAGGTCGTAAAAGGTTTCGAGTAAAAGGCCGTCAACTCCCTCTAATAAAAGGCAATACAGCTGCTCGCGAAAGCTCCGTTTAATTTCTTCTATTGAAATGGATTTGGGCTTGATGCCGCGGTTGCCCCCCAAGGTCCCAAGCACATAGGCACGGTTCTCGGCAGCTTTTTTGGCATTTAGTACAGCGGCACTGTTGATGTCCTTGACTGAATCCTCCAGCCCGTATCGTCCAAGCTTTAAATAGTTGGCCGCATAGGTGTTCGTTTGAATAATATCGGCACCGGCATCTATATAGGCTTTATGGATATTCTGAATTTGCTCAGAGCGGGAAAGATTCAATTCTTCAAAACAGGAATCTTTGCCATAGGAATAAAGCATTGTTCCCATGGCCCCGTCGGCAATCAAAATTTGATTTTGTAATTTTTCTAAAAAACTCATCGTTATTCTCCTTGAGAGAGCTTATTCACCTGCAGCTTTTCCAAAGCTTGTGAAAAGTCCTTAATCAAGTCTTCAGGCTTTTCAAGTCCGACTGAAAGTCGCAGCAGGCTCCCAGAAGAGAAGGCAAACCCTTGGGTTCCGCCTTCGAGTTCTGCAATAATATCCTCCAGAGCTTCCCGGGTTGGATTTAAGCTGCGGGCGTAATCGTATTTTCCAAAACTGTCAATTTCAAACTGATGAAAGGTAGATGCATGCTGGATCGGGACACTGACTGCTCCTGTTTGTGCATCCATTTTATGCCGATTATGAAGAAGTCTAGTTTCAAAACTAAATTCTTCGTGTTCCATCACACATTAACTCCTTCAACTAACTTAGCAAAAGCCTGCTCTAGGTCAAAAATAATATCCTCTGCATCTTCAATTCCTACAGAAAAACGCAATAGACGGTTACAGACACCTTGTGCAATTCGGATTTCTTCCGGGATATCAGCGTGGGTCTGGGTCGCTGGATACGTGATAAAGCTTTCGGTTCCGCCAAGGCTTTCAGCAAACGAAATCAGTTTTATGTTTTGTAGGAACGGATTTACCCACGTTTCATCTTTAATACGGAAAGAAACCATTCCGCCTCTTCCTGGATAAAGGACATCTGTCACCGCATCGCTATTGGAAAGAAACTCAACAACAGCCTTAGCGTTTTTCTCATGCCGTTCCATACGGAGCGACAATGTTTTCATCCCGCGCATTAACAACCAGGAATCGAAGGGGCTTAAAACGGCACCCGCACCGTTATGATGGAAGGCCAATGCTTCACAAAGTTCCTTACCCTTCGCGACAATCAGTCCAGCTAGAACATCATTGTGGCCTCCAAGGTATTTCGTTGCACTATGAATCACGATATCTGCACCAAGTGCAATCGGCTGCTGCAGAAGAGGGGTATAGAAGGTGTTGTCCACAATTAACAAAATGTCATGCGATTTGGCAATTTTTGCAATGGCGGCAATATCGGCTTCCTGCATAAGCGGATTAGTTGGTGTCTCCAAGAAGATTGCTTTTGTATTTGGTGTAATGTTGTTTTCAACCTCTTCAGGACAACAGGTATTTACATATTGGCTTTTCAAGCCCCACTTTTGAAAGCCTTTTTCGAGCAAACGGTAGGTTCCGCCATATAAATCCTCGCTGACAAGCCATTCGTCACCAGACTGAAATAAGGAAAGAATTGTTAAAATGGCCCCCATTCCAGAGCTGCAGGCAAAGCCCTGATCTCCACCTTCTAAATCGGCGATGGTTTTCTCAAGCAACTGGCGTGTCGGATTTCCGGTTCGAATATAATCAAAGCCTGTTGATTGTCCAATCCCCTCGTGCCGGAATGCAGTTGAAAAATATACTGGGGGATTAACGGTTCCTGTTGTAGTTTCACTGCGGTTCCCAATTTGAGCAAGTTTCGTATCGATTTTATACATTGTTGTCTACACTCCTTTTTGATATTAAAAAAAGGCCTTCTATAAGAAGAAGACCTTTGCATGTACAATACATCTGTCACTCTTCTTATCTCGCAAATTAGTAACAATTTGCAGGACTTAGCACCGTTTCAATGTTAAAGACATTGAAGGTTGCTGAGGTGTCACCGGGCCCTTCCCTCAACCTCTCTTGATAAGAACATATTAATATTTTGACTATTTATAAAATTTACTACACTATATGAATGGTGTCAATGTATTTTCTTTATTTCTTGTTTAAGTTGTTGAAGTAAGCGTTTTATTGATTTTTTTCCCAGATTTTGAATTTAATATAGTTAATGTATTCTCGGAAATCATCTTTATTTATTCCGTCTTCAATTGCCTTTTCAATAATTTTCTTCCATTCTTCGTCCAGTTCATTTTCGCTGGGGGATAAATCATCATTATCAAGTCCAGTCAGCAAATATTCTAAAGTGACATCTAAAGGTCTTGCCACTTTTTGTAAAAAATAAATGGATGGGTTTTTATTAAGGTTCCGCTCGATGTAACTTAGATATGATTTTGAGACGTTCGCGAGTTCAGCAAGCTCAGTTATCGAAAAATTTTTTTGCTTTCGTAATTTTTTTATTCGTTCACCAATCATAGTAATCTCCCTTATTCCCTAATTTCAATTGATTGTTTGTTCCAGGAACCGGCCTGAAAGAAACTAAGAATAATTAATTTTGACTGAAACGATGAAGATCGCCAAAAGACTTGAATATAAGATTTAGAGGAAAAATTAATCTAAATAAATAGGTTTCTAAAAACTTTGATATTGGAAGGTCGAATTTGGTGAATATGTAAAATAATTATTTTTCCACAGTTAAGAATATTATAACTTACTTTTAGTTCTCTTTAAAGAACAAATCGAAAGAGAGCTATACAATATTTTTACTTGATTTTCATAAAGAAGAGGTTAAAGGCTGTGCAATATAAAGAATTGCAGTAAATATTTTATGGATATTTCAATAAAAAAGTGAGTCGAAAAATTTAACCTTAGTTGTTCTTTACCAAGAACTATTCGTTTGTTATAATGTTAATAATGAAAGAGGGATTCATATTAATAAAAGTTAGGAAAAAAGATTTAGGTAAAATTGACCAATTTATATTATTGGTATTTTTTTAATAATTACGTTCTTTATATAGCACGTGTTTTGTTGTCTAACGAACAATCGCAATTTCTATTAATAATGGGTGATGTCTCCTTACCACTATCAATGGAGGCACTCGGTCATGCTGTGGGTTGAGAAGAACCTTAGACGCTTGTCGTCGATAGTGTGATGTGAGGGGGGGTTGGATGCCCTGTTTTACCATTAAAGCTTTTGCTTAGGCGGGATTCAAGAACTCTTCTAATCAAAAGCTTTAATTTAATAATCAGCATTAACATGTTATTTATTGCACCTAAAAAGGGGGGGGATTATGACCTACCGACAGAGATTGTCTATATTTTTTTTGGTTGATTCTTGTATCGTCATTAGTGTTATCTTTTTCAGCCGATTTCTGGTTGATGCAACTACAAATGTGTTCACCGTCTTGAATTTATTTACTTCAATCGCCATTTTATTAAGTCATCATACTTTTTCATTTATATTTAGGCTTTATAAAAAAGCCTGGCAATATGCCAGTATAGGGGAATCCATCCTTATTTTAAAGGTAGTTACATCTACTATCCTAATGGCGGCTGTTTTGCAGAAGCTGTTTTTCTATAAAGTTGATTTCAGGCTCTTGGCTGTCATTTGGTCCCTTCATATTTTGTTTATTGGCGGATCCAGATTTTGCTGGCGGATGTTTCGTGATTCCCTCATTATAAAAAATCAAAATAAAAATCGAACACTCATTATTGGAGCAGGGGAAGCAGGAACAATGGTTGCAAGACAGCTACTAAAAAACCGCGACACAAATCTTCTTCCAGTGGGATTCATTGATGATGACACAAAAAAACAAAAGCTTGATATTCTGGGGATTCCCGTTGTCGGGGGAGTAGATTCGATAGAACAGTCTGTTCAAAATTTAAAAATTGAAAATATCGTCATTGCTATTCCATCACTTAGCCGAAAGCAATTGAACGTGATTTTTCAAGAATGTGCAAAAACGGCCGCAAAAACGCAAATCCTTCCAATGCTCGAAGACCTGGTTACTGGTAAGGTTTCAGTCAATCAATTTCGAGATGTTCTGGTTGAAGATCTTTTGGGAAGGGAGCCAATAGAGCTCGATATTACCTCAATTTCAAAAAACATCACGGGTAAAACAGTGCTAGTAACCGGTGCCGGAGGATCGATTGGGTCAGAAATTTGCCGGCAGGTCGCTAATTTTAATCCCAATACATTAATTCTTTTAGGTCACGGTGAAAACAGTATTTATTCAATTGAAATGGAACTAAGAGAAAGCTTTAGGGGAGCACCTATACAATTCTTAACTGAAATTGCAGATATTCAGGATGAAGTAAAAATGAAATCTATTATGCAAATTCATAAACCAGATGTTGTGTATCACGCAGCTGCCCATAAACATGTACCTTTAATGGAACGCAACCCTGAGGAAGCAGTTAAAAATAATTTAATTGGCACAATAAATATTGCAAATGCTGCATCTGCAAACAACGTAGAAACATTTGTCATGGTTTCCACCGATAAAGCGGTGAATCCAACTAGTGTTATGGGGTCAACCAAAAGATTAGCAGAAATGATTATTCAATGGATGGCACAAGAAAGCTCAACAAAATTTGTTGCCGTAAGGTTTGGGAATGTTTTAGGTAGCAGGGGAAGCGTTATTCCATTATTTAAACGGCAAATTGAAAGGGGAGGTCCTGTTACCGTTACCCATCCGGACATGGTCCGGTATTTTATGACTATACCGGAAGCTTCTAGACTGGTCATTCAGGCTGGGGCCCTTGCCATGGGCGGGGAAATATTTGTGTTAGATATGGGGGAACCAGTAAAAATAGTCGACCTTGCTAAAAATTTAATCAAGTTATCTGGAAATTCCGTGGAGGAGATAGGGATTGAATTCACAGGTATTAGACCGGGTGAAAAGCTGTTTGAGGAACTATTAAAAGATGAAGAAGTAGGTCAGGAGCAAATTTATCCGAAAATTTATATAGGAAAATCCTCAAATTTATATATCGAGGAAATAGAAGAATTGATTACTCATTTAGATAGCCTTGAAAGACATGAGCTTCGGGAATACCTTTTAAAAATTGCTAATTATAATGCTTACTCCCAACCGGTTCCTGTCCATTCGATTTCTTGATAGATTACGTGATGTTAAGCTTTTCAAAAACGGAGCATCATAGATTTATAACGGTTACAGGAGATTAAGTTTTGGGGGTGTTTATTTTGCTGAAAACAACCAAGAAAAGTAGAGTCCTTCTATCTCCTCCCCATATGAGCGGGGTAGAAATGAAATACATCCAAGAGGCATTCGAATCTAATTGGATTGCTCCGTTGGGTCCAAATGTAGATTCATTCGAAAAAGAAATAGCAAGTTTTGTAGAGGTCAATGGGGCTGTTGCCGTAAGCTCAGGAACAGCAGCCATCCATTTAGCTCTTTTATTATTGGGTGTTCAAAAAGGGGATATTGTGTTCTGCTCTAGTTTAACATTTGTTGCATCTGCTAACCCCATTTTGTATCAGGGGGCAGACCCAGTTTTTATTGACTCGGAACCGGACACCTGGAATATGTCTCCTGTAGCACTTAAGAAAGCATTTTTGGATGCTGTTTCTACAGGTAAACTACCAAAAGCTGTCATCGTTGTAAACCTTTATGGGCAATCTGCCAGAATGGATGAAATTGTTTCCCTTTGCCAGAACTATGGTGTTCCCATCATTGAAGATGCGGCAGAGTCCCTGGGAGCAAAATATAAAGGAAAAGCGAGCGGAACTTTTGGAGAGTTTGGAATCTTTTCATTTAATGGCAATAAAATTATTACTACTTCAGGCGGCGGCATGCTAATTTCCAATCATTTTGATGCACGAAACAAAGCCAAATATTTGGCAACGCAGGCCAAGGATCCTGCCCCATATTACCAGCATAGCGAAATAGGATATAACTATCGAATGAGCAATATTTTGGCCGGACTTGGGCGCAGTCAGTTAAGTGTTTTGAATGAAAGAGTTCATGCAAGAAGAGCTATCTTTAATACCTATCAGCAGGAGTTATCCCACCTTCCAGGTATTTCTTTTATGCCGGAATTAGAGAATACATTTTCTACTCGGTGGCTGACTGCATTAACGATAAATGAAGGTGAAACCGGTGTCTCCATAAAAGACTTACTTGCCCACCTCGAATCGGAGAATATTGAAGCAAGACATGTTTGGAAACCGCTTCATATGCAGCCGCTTTTCAGCGAGTGTAAGTATTATCCGCATGACGAACATGACAGTGTTTCGGAAAAACTATTTAAAACAGGAATATGCTTGCCTTCCGGTTCGAGCATGACATTAGAGGAACAAATGAGAGTGATTACCTGTATAAGACAAGTTATAGACTCTTAATTAAATATTTTGAAACCTGAAGTGGAAGGAAAATATTATATTCCGGTTTTTTTTATTTATAAGGCAACAAATCTATGTTTTAACTATTTAAGATTAGTTAGGAATTACTCATAAGGGGGCATGGATAAATGATTGATATACATTGTCACATTCTTTCTGGACTTGATGATGGTCCCCAAGGTATTACTGAGTGTCTTAATATGGTGAATGCAGCAGTAGAAGCTGGAATCACTCATGTATTTGCAACACCACATCATTTGAATGGACAATATGAAAATTCAAAGAATGTTATTATGGGCCGTGTCAATGAGTTAAATCAGTATTTACTTAAAGAAAATATCCCTCTTACAGTACATTTTGGTCAAGAGTTAAGGATTCATCGGGAAATATTTCTGTCGCTAGAAATGGATGAAATACTCACCCTTGATAATAAAGGTAAGTACTTATTATTAGAACTTCCTTCGGGTGAGATACCCACTTACACTCTGGATATTGTCTACGAACTGCTATTAAAAGGGATTACACCTATTATTGTACATCCTGAACGTAATAGGGGATTTATTGAGGACCACAATCGCCTATTAGAATTGGTTCAGGAAGGAGCGTTAACACAGCTTACGGCAGGAAGCATAATTGGTCATTTTGGCAAAAAGGTTAAATCCTTTGCTGAGAAAATCGTTGAACATAATTTGACACATTTAATTGCCGGTGACGCCCATAATACAACAACAAGGGGATTCCTACTTCAGGAAGCATATAAAACTATCAATAAAAAGTTCGGTATTGACCGCACTTTTTATTTTAGAGAAAATGCTGAACTTCTTCTAAACGGTCAACAAATATATATCGAAAAGCCAGTTTCTATAAGAAAATTTTTAGGTATCTTTAAAATCTAAATATATATAGATAAAAAACTCACTAATTTGAGATGGGTTACTTTTTGGGGGAAAAGGTACTTATTAATTTTTTGAAGGGAAAATTACAATTCTTCTAGAAGGAGCTCTTACTACTAATATACGAGGAGAATTAGTATGACAAGATTATTAATCGTTGGTGCCGGCGGTTTTGGTAAAGAGGTATTATTCTGGGCTAAACAAATTCAAAGGGAAAATAATTTATGGGAAGAAATAGGCTTTATTGATGATAACCTGGATGCTCTTAAAGGGATAGACATTGAAAATAGTGTAGTATCCACAATTGAGCATTATGAACCCCATGAAGATGATTATTTAATTTGTGCGATTGGGAACACAGCAGATAAAGTTCGTATTTGCGATCAACTTTTACAAAGAGGTGCCAAATTTACTAATTTAATTCACCCTACAGCGATAGTGGCAGAAAATGCGGTATTAGGGACAGGTGTCATATTAGCCCCTTATTCAAGTGTTTCTACCAACGCTGCGATTGGTAATTTTGTTACATTAATGAGTTACTCAATTATCGGTCATGATGCAAGAGTAGGTGATGGTTGCATAATTTGCGACCACTGTAATGTAATGGGCAACGTCAGTATAGAGGACTCTGTCTTTCTAGGTGGAAGTGCAGCCGTTTTACCAAATATTCATATACAAAATAATGCAACAGTAGGTGCTGGAAGTGTAGTAACACGTAAAGTAAAAGAGTATACAACAGTATTCGGCAATCCAGCTATAAAGGTTTTTTAATTATTTTAAATTAGAAAGGGAGTTCAAAATGAATAAAGAAGACTTTATTGTAAAAATTGCTGAAGCCTTATATGAGGAGGAAACGATCTTAACTAAAGATACCATTTTAGATGATTTGGATGGATGGGACTCCTTGGGCAGATTGGAGCTTTTTGCCCTAATTAAAGAGGAATTTGGAAGAACTATAGACCCTGAATCTCTTCGGAACTGTGAAAAGGTGGGAGACATTATTGACTTAGTAGAAGTAGGTTTAAAGGTTTAAAAAAAGATGATTTTGAAAGAGGAGAAATTTAATTTGAAAATCAATGCATTAGAATATTTAAGAGAGGCAGCAATAAAATTCCCCAATAAGCCGGCAATTATTGACGGAGAAAGAAGTATCACGTTTCATGAATTGAATTTAAGGTCAAAATGGTTAGGGTTTATTATTAGCTCGCAAATAACAAAGCGTAATCAACCCATTGGGGTTTTTTTGCCAAAAGGATTAGATGCGATTGTTTCCTTCATGGGTGCGCTCTATAGCGGGAATTTTTATGTACCTTTAGATGTTAAATCCCCCAATACAAGAATAAATGCCATAATATCTAATCTTAATCCTTCAATCATAGTTACAAATAAACATTATAAAAGTATGTTACTTTCTCATGGCGTACCAGAACATATAATAATACAAGTTGAGGAAATAGACGAGGAACCAGGTGACTTTGATCAGATATTTGGAGATGACATTACTTTTAATATTATTGATAAAGATCCAATTTATACAATTTTTACTTCCGGGTCAACGGGAATCCCGAAAGGTGTCGTCGTCTCACATAGGGGTGTTATTGACTATATTGATTGGGCAAAAACAACTTTTAATGTAGACGAGGAAACGATTATTGGAAATCAGGCACCTTTTTATTTTGATAACTCAACTCTGGATATTTATCTTTCCATAGCAGCCGGCTGTACTTTAGTAATCATTCCGGAACATTATTTTGCATTTCCAGCAAAATTAATGGAATACGTTTATGAAACGAATATTAACTTCATATTTTGGGTACCTTCCATTTTAATAAATATTGCGAACTTTGATATATTAAGTCAAATTCAGAATGGCAGCTTAACGAAAGTATTATTTGCCGGGGAAGTAATGCCTAATAAGCAACTTAATTACTGGAGAAAAAAATTACCTAATGCCCTATATGCAAATTTATATGGTCCTACTGAAATTACTGTTGATTGCACTTATTATATCGTAGATCGCGAGTTTGATGATAACGAACCATTACCAATTGGAAAGCCTTGCCGTAATACTAATATTATTATTGTAAACGATGACAACAAGGAAGCCGGGGTTCACGAAATTGGTGAATTATGCGTAAGAGGTTGTTCTTTGGCCCTGGGCTATTGGAACGATCCTGAAAAAACAAATGCAAGTTTTATCCAGAACCCTTTAAACAGCAACTATCAGGAAAGAATATATAAAACTGGTGACTTAGTCTATCTAAATGAAAATAAAGAAATTATTTATGTCGGTAGAAAAGATACACAAATTAAACATATGGGCTACAGGATTGAACTTGGGGAAATAGAAATGGCGTCTTTAAGCCTGGAAACAATTTTTAATACGTGTGCGTTATATGATCATGAAAAAAAAGAAATTATTTTATTTGTTGAATCAGAAAATCAATTACCTGTTTCTGAAATTAGAAAACAGTTGCTGAATTTGCTGCCTAAATATATGATGCCAGCCACAATAATCCAACTAAGTAAATTGCCCTTAAATTCTAATGGGAAAATCGACCGGGTTTTATTGAAAGAGACTTACATGAACAAGGGATTTCCAATTGTACGATAGTGATTGAAATGTGTGTAATAATTACTTGGCATCGTTTTATCTGAATGTATCAAGAATTATTGAAAGGGCAAACATTTATAATTTTATTTTTTTTAAAGGAGATTATTATGGAAAAGGTTTTAAGAATGTTAGAAGAGATACGGCCTGAATTTGACTTTCGAAATACCAGCAATTTCATTCAAAATGGGCTCCTGGATTCACTGGATATCATTACTCTTGTTTCAATGTTGGATGAATTTTTCCACATATCAATAAATGGAATTGATATAATTCCCAATAATTTCGAAGATATCGAATCTATCAACAAACTAATATTAAAATGTGGTGGTACTCTATGAACCTAACTTTCCATAATAAAAAAATAACTGGTATATTGACAGTTCTTCCAAAAAATGAAGTAAAGTTTGATGATGAAGCGGCTAATTATAACTTTCCTATAGAAAAATCCTTAAGATTGAAAAAAATCATGGGATATAATAAGCATCGAATCGTCACAGGAGAGACATGTGTTTCGGACTTATGCGTTTTTGGCATGGAACATTTAATCGAATCAAATCTTTTAAAAAAAGACGACATAGACGCTTTAATACTAGTAACACAGACTCCTGATCATTTCATACCTCCTACAAGTAACATTATCCAAGGGAAGCTTGGTTTAAAACATGACATGATTTGTATGGACATTAATCAAGGATGTGCAGGATATTTATTGGGCTTGATTCAGGCTTTTATGCTTTTAGATCAAGACTCCATTAAAAAGGTCGTGTTATTAAATGCCGATGTATTGAGCAGAAAGACTTCATCAAAGGACCGAAACAGTTATCCGCTAGTAGGGGATGGAGCTTCTGTAACGATTGTTGAAAGAGGAGATCAAAACGTTCCAATATATTGCAACTTAAAAATGGATGGAAGCAGAGGGGCGTCTTTAATTATACCTGCCGGAGGTTTAAGAATGCCTTCTACGCCGGAAACTAGCAACTTGGAAGACACTGGTGATGGTAACCTTAGGAGTAAGGATGATTTAATTATGGATGGAACAAGTGTTTTTAATTTTGTTCAAACAGAAGTTCCGCCAATGGTAAGAGATTTATTTGAAATAAGTGGAGTTAACAAGGACGATGTCGATTATTTTATGTTTCACCAACCAAATAAATTTATGCTTGAAAAGTTAGCGGATAGTATGGAAATTCCTTACGAGAAAATGCCAAATAATATTGTTTCAAATTTCGGGAACTCAAGTAGTGTGACGATTCCGACAACCATTATATTTAATCTCGGGGAGCAGTTGCTTGATAGATCATATAAGATTTGTCTAGCTGGTTTTGGTGCAGGGTTGACATGGAGTTCAATGATGATTGAATTAGGGAATTTAGAATTCTGTAATATCATTGAATATTAGATTTGCTTAATCTGGATTGGGGAAATTTTCTATGTATATTGGCATTGATATTATTGAGGTAAATAGAATTTCCAAGCTTCTTGATTATGAAAAATCATTAATAAATATTTTCACTAATAATGAATTGGACATTGCAAATAAGCTTGGGGCAAAAAGAAAAATAGAAACTTTGGCTGGAAAATTTGCAGCAAAGGAAGCTACGGTAAAGGCACTTGGAAGCGGATTTAATGAATGTATTCGTCCAAGTGATATTGAAATCTTAAATAATGAAAATGGAATGCCTTTCCTGATACTGCACAATGGACCTCTTGAACATTCAAAAAAAATGAAAATCCAAGAATATAAAATCTCAATTTCCCATAATAAAACAACGGCTGTTGCGGTTGTGGTGCTGTTATAAATTTAACTGAATATGAATCATTATAAAAAATGTTTGGTGGCCACTTATTTTGAACAAATATATTGGAGGACAATATGGATACCGCAGTGAGTTTAATGGATATTTTCAAAACCTTGAAGAAGCGCTGGAAGTTAATTGTGCTTTTAACATTGACGGCTGCATTAATAAGCGGTGCTGTTTCTTATTTCGTAATGAAACCTGTTTATCAGGTATCGACACAAATTCTGGTTAATCAAAAAAATGCGGATAACCAGCTTGATCTTACTCTATTACAAAGTAATGTAAATTTGATTAATACGTATAGTGATATTCTGAAAAGTCCAGTTATTTTAGAAAAAGTCATTAATAATCTTAATCTATCTCAAAGTGTGGAGGAACTGAATAAAGATATTTCTATTACCAATCAAGCAAATTCGCAAGTCTTTACTTTAAATGTAGAAAATGCAAATGCCAGTGTAGCTGTCAAAATCGCAAATACATTGTCTGAAACATTTCAGCAGGAAATTAAAGGAATTATGAATGTGGATAATGTGAGTATTCTTGCAAAAGCCGAACTAAAGAGGAATCTTGACCCTGTCAGGCCTAAGCCGTTGTTAAATATCTTAGTGTCGGTCGCATTAGGTTTAATGGCTGGACTAGGGATTGCATTACTTTTGGAATTTTCTGATAACACATTAAAGGATGATCAGGATGTTACTGAATTAGGGCTGCCGGTTCTAGGGTCAGTTCAGAAAATGCCAGTGGTTCATAAAAAGGTGAAAGGAAAATCAATTACACCTTCAGTGAGGAGTGAAACAGTTGTCTCGTCGGGGGAAAAATAATTATAAAAGAATGGTAAATTTAATTACACAGTATGATTCTAATTCAGCCATTTCTGAACAGTATCGGCTAATTCGAAATAATTTACACTTTTCCTCTGTGGATAAGGATATCAAAACAATCGTTGTAACTTCACCGGATGCCTCGGAAGGAAAATCTACAACGTCTGCCAATTTGGCCATTGTTCTTGCTCAGAAAGGAAAACGAGTAATACTTGTGGATACAGATTTAAGGAAACCCACTGTACATCATTCATTTAGTACAAGTAATTTGGATGGTCTCACTAGTGTACTTACAAAGGACATTAACTTAAAACAAGCAATTTCGAAGACATTTATAGCAAATTTGGACATTTTAACATGCGGACCGATACCTCCAAATCCCTCAGATTTATTGGATTCAAAAGCGATGGAACAGGTGACGGATAAGCTAAAACAAACCTATGATTATATTGTTTTTGATACTCCGCCAATACTTTTGGTTACAGATTCGCAAATTATTGCAAGTAAAAGTGATGGAGTCGTGATGGTTGTTACCAGTGGGAAGACTAGAAAAGACAGGGTAATAAAGGCAAAGGAAATATTAGAAAAGGCAAACACTATGATACTTGGTGTTGTTGTAAATGGGGTAGAGACAAAGAAAAGTGATTACTTTGGTCATTACGCTTAATGGAAAGCTCAAATGAATTATTATTATTAGAATTTCCTTTGGTGATGTCCATAAATCCCAACAATGATAGCTGAGATATGGTATTTGACAGGCGCTAAATAAAATAAAGGCGGCACTTTAATGAGAACAAAAAAAGCTTTTTATATAATAATTTCCAATCTGTCTTACCAACTGGTTTACACGCTAATTTGGCTGGTTTTACCAAGGCTGTTTATGACCGTTTATGGATCGATAATAAACGGTCTAATCTTATCAATTAGGCAATTTCTTAATTTTTTTAATATTGTTGAAGCTGGAATTGGACTTGCGTCGATAACCGCTTTGTTAAAACCATTAGCTTCTAACGATAAAACGGCTGTAAATCAGATTCTTTCCTCTACAAAAATATTTTACATACGGGCTGGTTATATATTTTTAGGTTTAATCACATTGCTCGCATTTATTTATCCTTTTTTCATTGCCAATCAAGTAAGCTTCCCAATATCATTTTCCCTGATTCTGATATTGGGAAGCAGTAATTTTTTGGATTTCTTCATTATCGGCAAATATAAAGTACTGCTTACAGCTGACCAAAGGGTTTATGTGCTAACAAATATCCAAATTATTAGTCAGCTATTAAATTTGGTATCCTACGTGGTCTTAATTAAATGTGGATTCAATATCCTTCTCGTAAATGGTATTGCAACCTTAATGTTTACATCGAGAACCTTTATGGTATTTGCCTATGTCAAAAAAAATTATTCCTACGTCAATTTTAAAGAAAAGCCAAATACCGCTGCATTAGCGCAACGCAGGGAGGTTTTTATTCAGCAAATTGCAGGTGTTTTTGTATATAATACCCCAGTTATTATCATTACAATCTTTTTGGGGCTTAAGGAAGTCAGCGTTTATACAACTTATAATATGGTATTTTCCGCGATTGTTTTATTGGTTAATTCCTTTTCTAGCGCATTATTCGCAGGTTTGGGGGATTTGCTGGTAAGAGGTGAAAAACAAAGAGTTATTGAGGTTTTTACTATTTTTGAATCGATGTTTTATGCGATTATTGCTTGGGTTTTTACGACGACTATTTTTCTAATCATTCCATTTATAAGAATCTACACTCATGGTGTTTCAGATGCCAACTATATACGGCCTAATTTAGCGATTTTGTTAATTGTTGTGGGGGTTATCAACAATATTAGAACACCTGCCTCTACACTCATTAATTCTGCTGGACATTTTAAAGAAACAAGGAATGGTGCAATTGCTGAAGCAATTATTAACCTTATGGCATCACTAATTTTAATTGGAAAATTTGGTACCGCAGGTGTACTGATTGGTGCATTTTGTTCTTCCATATATCGGACAGCAGATATCATTTTTTATGCTTCTAGAAAAATATTGAATCGTTCAGTAAAACCTACCATTTTTAAATTGGGTATCAATTTTGCTTTGTCATTAGTTGCTGTACTTCCTGTTCAATGGCTGTTAAAAATAAATCCGGAAAATGCTTATGAATGGGTTGTGTATGCTGTAATTCTATCCATATGGAATTTAATAGTCATACTGACCGGCAATATCATTGTCGACCTAAAAATGTCAAGAAACGTGTTCCATAGATGCAAGGTAGTTCTCTCAAGAAAAAGAGGCGTTACAACTGAAGAAATGTAAAGAATTAAGAAAGGATAAATATCCAAAATTCTAATATAGGAGGGGAGGTTGAGGGACATCTATAGTTTAACTGCCGTTAATCATAAGGAAATGGAAAGAAACCTCTTTTATTATTTTGTGGTTTTATTTTCCGTTTTTTTTAATCAAACGAGTATAGTTGGGGGAATTAATTTTTCATTAAGTGATTTAATTATTCCCTTTCTACTTTTTTTCGTGATCTGTAAAGGAATCAAAGTCCCCGGTTACCATTTCGTGTACTTTTTGTTTTTGTCTGTTGTTATCATTGCAACTTCTATTTTCTATACCCCTTATAAATTCGGCGTTGTATCAAACTTAAGTTCAACAATGAAAGAATATATAAAACTGGCTGTAGAATTTATGTATTTGTTAGTAGGGTACAATTTAATTCAAGAAAAAATGGTCCGCTTATCATTAAAGTGGTATTCATATGCTGCTCTATTCATAGGAATATTGGGGGTATTCATTTATATCCTGGGAATGAAATTTCTTTTTCATATATATAATTTTGGTATATTTGATCGTTATAACGGTTTTATGAATGATCCCAACTATTTTGCTATTATTCAAATCAGCGCTCTGCCTTATTTTCTACGCTCCAAAAATATTTCATTTAAGGCCAAAATAATCATTTATGCCATAATGACAGTCAGTGTTTTTCTGTCAGGATCAAAAACAGGGTTTATCACATTATTCCTCTATACAATGCTTTTTGTTTTAGGAGAGGTATTAAAAAACAAAATGAGCAAGAGGGCAATTTTATTTGGGTTTTCTGCCATATTCTTTTTACCAATCTTAATTGCGGCTGTACAATTTATCGGTTCAAATTTTAATATAAATTTGGACAAATTCGTACAATTTCAAAGAATTTCCCTTCTTTTCACCAATTTTGATGCAGCCTTAAATCATAATGGTTCGGGAAGATTACCAATATGGATGGCAGGTATTCAGCTTATTAGTTTGTCTCCTCTATTTGGAGTCGGAGTAGGGAAGTATTTGGAGGTTTCTGACAAAGTTTCAGGAATTGAAGAAGTTGCTCATAATACGTATATACAAATCTACTCTGAATGGGGAGGGGTATTTGCAACAATCCTTTTCTTGTATTTAGCAGCTATTTTGTTAAAAGTTACAATTAGCAAAAAAATCAAGAATGTGATCAATATTGTATTAAGGGATATATTAATCATTTTGTTGATTGGATCAATTGCTATCTCCTTAAATAATGCAAGAATGTTTTGGTTTTTCTTAGGTGTGTTGGCTTATAGGATGAATCAGATACAAGCAAAAAACTAAATTGCAATGTCGTATTATTTCTTAATGGAGGGCTATAAGTTGAAAAAAGTATTATTTGTTGCATCAGTATACAGCCATTTTGTTGCATTTCATAAACCATTTATGCAAATGTTTCAGGAAAAAGGATATGAAGTTCATGCGGCCGGCAGTAATTCCCAGACCCGCAAGGATGAACTGATTGAAATGGGTATTATATGCCATGACATCGAATTTGCCCGGTCACCATTCTCCAAAAATAATATAAAAGCCATAAAGGAACTGCATGCATTATTCCAAGAGAACCATTTTAATTTGATACATGTCCATACACCGACAGCAGCTTTTTTGACAAGATATGTTGCCTCTAAACATAAACAAGGAAAAGTTCTATATACGGCGCATGGATTTCATTTTTTTAAAGGAGCCTCTCTAAAGAATTGGCTCTTTTTTTATCCTGCAGAGAAAATGGCGAGACACTGGACTGACGGCTTACTAGTAATGAACGAGGAAGATTACCATTTGGGTAAAATGCTTGGGTTTAAAGAAAACGATAATATGTTTCACGTCCATGGTGTGGGTGTAGATTTACAAGAGTTTGGTGTAAGAACAGAAGAAGGGATGAATATTAAGAGCGAACTAGGTCTTGACTCATATGCTGTTATTATCAGTTGTGTAGCGGAGTTAATAGCCCGGAAAAATCAAATGTTTTTGCTGGAAAACTGGAGGAACATTGTAAAGTACTGCCCGAATGCACATTTATTATTAATAGGCAATGGAAAGGATTTTGAAAAAATTAAAATATTTATTCAGGAGCAGGGGATGAACAATGTTCACCTTCTGGGATATAGGCGTGATATACCAAAAATTCTTGCCGCCTCTGATATTGTAACACTTGTATCCAAACAGGAGGGGTTGCCCCGCTGCCTAATGGAGGCAATGGCCTGTGCAAAACCAATTATTACAACAAATGTTAGAGGGTCAAGAGACTTAATAGAAAATGGGCACTGCGGTATGGTCGTCAATCTAGGTGATCACGAACATCTTTGTAAAAGCTTTATTACATTAATCAACGATAAACAATTAAGGAATGTTTACGGGGAAAATGGTCAACAAAGAATCCAAAATTATAGTTTAATGAATGTATTAAGTGAAATGGAAGACATCTATACTCGTTATATATAATTCTTGGAATATGGAATTGATATCTACTACTTTAGGGAAATGCTTGATGTGATAACGCACATATATTTTTAAATAAAGAAGAATGACCTTTTTTTGTTATGTATCACCGAAGGTTTAGATTTAATAAATCAAAATTTGTGGTGATTTTTTTTGCAATTGCCCTGTGCAAGAGTGTGCCTAAGGATTACTTGAATTCGAAAAGAATGGAAGGTATTTTATGAAAAGAACAGTAGATATCTTTATCTCATTATGTCTTTTAATTATATTTTCAGAAATACTAGTGATAGTAGCTCTAATGGTTCGGTGGAAATTAGGTTCTCCAATATTATTTAAACAGCAGCGTCCAGGACTTTATGGGAAGCCTTTTTATATATATAAGTTTCGAACAATGACGGATGCTAGGGATCATAAGGGGGAACTTCTACCGGATGAAATTCGCTTAACTTCTTTTGGAAAATTTTTAAGGAAAGCCAGCTTAGATGAATTACCCCAGCTTTTTAATATCCTGAAAGGAGATATTAGTTTAGTAGGCCCAAGACCACTATTAATGGAATACCTTCCATTATATACTTCTGAACAGGCAAGAAGGCATGAGGCACGGCCAGGTATTACTGGTTGGGCACAGGTTAATGGGCGTAATGCGATAACTTGGGAAGAGAAGTTTAAGTTAGATGTATGGTATGTAGACCACCAATCATTATGGTTGGATATAAAAATATTATTTCTTACAGTTATAAAGGTTTTTAAATCAGAAGGAATAAATCAGCAGGGGCATGTTACTGCTGAATATTTTACTGGGAGTAAAGATAAAGAAGGGATCTCATGAGGAAAATTACCTTTATTGCAGCCATTAGTATTTTTCTTGTGTTACTAACAACTTTTATAGGATGGAAAATAAAAGTTGGAGAGTCATTTATTTCAGAGGTCAGAAATAATTTGATTCTGGAAAATCCCATTTCCCTTTCAGCAAACCATCAAACAAATGTTAAGGATTTTGGAGCTAAAGGGGATGGTAAAACAGAAGATACTGCAGCATTCCAATCAGCTATAGATGCGACGAGTAAAAAAGGCGGTGGGAATGTTTATGTTCCTGATGGCACATATATATTAAATTCGTTTTATTTGAAGTCGAATGTGAAGTTAATTGGTGAAGGTCGGGATGTAGTTACACTAAAACTCACAAAAAATGCAAATGCTAAGAAACAAACCAGGCTATTAAATATCAAGAACGTAGATAATGTATTAGTGCAAAATATAACATTTGACGGAAATTACGAAAACCACCGTAAAGGAACAGAACATATGCACGATGTTTTTGTTTGGGATAGTAATAATGTAGTAATTGATAATTGCCGCATGGAAAATGCGGTTGGAGACGGCATTTCTGTTACAGGGTCTAAAAAGGCAAGCAATAATGTAACTCTTTCCAATAATATTTTCATAAACAATCACCGTTCCAATATAGTTGTTGAACAGGTAAACAATATAAAAATATTCAACAATCTTAGCGAGTCGGATATAGGGAGGCCAACCTTGCATTTCGAGCCCTTTGAAGAAGTCCAGGTTTATAACGCCAAAATTTATAATAATACATTTGTTACGAATGCAACTGAAAATAATTCTATACATATTAATGGAGGGGATGATAATGGGAGGTTTCATGAAATCGAATTCTATAACAATACAGTTAAAGGTGAGAATTCAGGAATTTTAATCAATAGAACGGTCGATACTAAAATTTATAATAATGACATATCCACCGATAATGTGAATATTTGGTTTGAGAATGATAATTTGGAACTCTACAAAAATAATTTAAAAACGAAGAACGGGATTTTAATCGAAGGTAATTTTGGAAAATCGGTTGGGACCAAAATTTACGAAAATAAAATTTCCACCAATAACAACGCAATGGTGATTCGGACTGAATCAGCTGATACCTTAATAAAAGGGAATACCTTCATTGGAAAAGGAAATAAGGATGCGATCTTTTTATGGGCAATTGGTGCATCAATCAAAAATACACATTTTATTGGTAATACCTTTACCAATTTTGATAAAGTTTTGTCAACTGATTTTTATAAAGAATCAAGTATTAATGGTTTGGTGTTTAATGGGAATCAATTCAATCAATTTATAAATAAAACGACATATTCAAGCAGACCCATTCAAAACTTGGTTATAGATGATAAAACTTACAGTTCTATTCAAAATATAACACTAATAAAGTGAGTATTTAAATTTATCAAAAAAAGATATTGTAAATGAATATCATACATACAAGTTGGTATTCTAGAAAGAGCAATGTAGTTAGTAAAGAACGTGCCGTATTTGGTAAAGATTGATATGTAATCTATCGCTTTGCCTGATATAAAAGGTATAAGACCGCTGATGACCCCATGATGATGGTAGCTATAGAATTACCCTAAAACGGACAGAATAAATCTGTCCATTTTAGGGTGAAAGTCATAAAATCGCTCGGGTTGCACTTCTGCGTTGCCCAATCCTGATTTTATGGCAAAAGCCAATATTATTTTTTAAAGGATGACGCTTTTATAAATCTATTATATTTTTCTAAGCTAGGTTGTTGGATTTTCCATAAACAAGATTTTCCGCAGACCTTTCTAAATTGTAGGTTACATGATCCTTAAAATAGTGAATAACTTCATTATCAATATTCTCATCAAACTTCCTCGCAAAAAATTGGTTTGAGGTTTTTATAGATTTAATGTCGTCATTTTTTAAAATAATTGGATGTGTTTTATCTGTGTTTTTAAGTCCCCATTTTATGAACATTAAATTGTTATCCACTACTCTATTTTTATATGGCGAATTCATTAATAGCGTTTGAAAGAACCATTCATCTGGAATTAATGCATTTTGAAATGACTTGTAATACCAACTATTTTCCTTTAGAAAGTTCAATATATACCTAGCTGTTTCTAAAGGAATACAAAACCATTGGGATCCATGGTATAAAGAATAATCTTTTGGCAATTTATACTTATTGGGAGATAAATTAATGCCTCTTCTATAAAGGAAAAAAACTAAATTTCTAAAGATTCTAAACGGATGATAATAAGAATATTGATTTCTCATTACCGGACTCCATTGAATATCAAAATTAGGATGACGTAAATTCTTCTTAGCCGTCATAAAGATATTATTCTTATTATTGAATAAGTATTCTTTCAATCCATTTTTGACTACTAAGTCTTGGCCGCTCCTTAAGCAAACAAAATCATAGTCTACTCTCGAATTTACTACTTCTTTTAGCAGTAAAATTGTTGCGTCTACTTGACTTATATCCCCCCAAATAACATCTATAGGCTCCTTTAAAATATATACATTTTTATCTTTTAAAATTTGTTTAGAGACAGAATCATAATGTTTCCTATCTATGTGAATGTAAACGTCTGCTAAATCCTGAGCAATTAGCTGTTTAATAAAAACATTTACCTGCTCAGGATTCTTATGAACTAGTAATATAAAAGCTGTCCGTTTGTCAATAATTTTAATCCCCCCTACAAAAACTTTTTAAATGAATTGCATGTTAAAAAAAGCCTTCTTCCCTTTGTTCTTTATAATGAACTAATTTAATTTTATATCTAAAACTAATAGTTTTCAAGAAAAAGGAGTGGGGAAATTTAAATTATTTTCTTGCTTCAATAAATAATTATATCTATTATTTAAGAATCCTTTTTATACTAAATCTAAAGTGTCAAATGAAACACCGTTATTTCCGGTCTGCAAAAAAGGCGAATCGGTAATTCAGTGGTGCCAATCCCTCGATTCACATACAAGGGCATTTTTCTTTTGCCTAACAGATAAAATCCATCGGAATAGTTGCTTGCAAGTTCCGGTTTAAAAATCGGTCCATAAAAGGGAATTCGTACCTGTCCCCCATGAGAGTGGCCGGAAAATTGGGCGCTGATTGGATGGTTTATACATTCATCAGCAATATCGGGCTCATGAGACAGCAACAGCACACAATCTTGATTTGTTAAGCCCTTAACAGCCTTTTCGATATCGGGATTCCCATACAATACATCATCAATACCGGCAATATAAAGGCGCTGCCCGTTAATCTCGATAAAATCATGATTATTTTCCAATACTTTGAATTGTGATTTCTCCAATGTTTGAATCACTTCGTCCTTTGTATAAAAATCATGATTTCCAATGACAGCCCATTTTCCTCCATGAAGTCCCTTTAAAGATTGTAGTAATGGAATAGCAGCTTCAGGTTGCTGGTAACCCCTTTTGACGAGATCGCCTGTTAGGAATATAATATTGGGTTTTAATTCATTTATCTTACTTATAACCTGTTGAAATTCCTTCACCCCATAATGGAACCCCAAATGCACGTCACTGAATTGAACAATCTTCCATCCCTCAAAAGCCTTAGGAAGGTTGCTTATTTTCAACTGCACTTCATTAATTTGATACCAGAAACGTTCAACCTTGAATGAATAGGTTCCCGTCATGAATCCAGCCGCAAGGAGACCTGCAAACATTTTGAAAGATTTAGTTAAAAAAGTTCGGCGGCTTATCATCCACTGTTTTGATTCTAATTCACTCATGCAGGACTCCTTTTTATATAATGTTCTTATTTAAGAACATTATATAAAAAAGTCAAATATTACTCAACTTTTATACATGCAAAAACTTTACACACACCGGAAATGGGACCGTGATATCTGATTTTAACAATGAGAGTTTTCCTGTTTTGGGATCCCTTGCATATAAAACAAGATTCCCCGATTCTTGATTTGAAGCAACAATAAACTTTTCAGACGGATCCAGCGAAAAATCCCTCGGCCAATCTCCTTCGGTAGACGTATGTTCTAAAAAGGTAAGTTCACCTGTTTCCCCATTTACCCCAAAAACAGCTATGCTGTTATGTCCGCGGTTTCCCGCATATACAAACCGTCCATCAGATGAAATATGAATCGCACTTCCCTGATTATTTTCTGTAAAATCATCAGGAAGAGTTGAAATATATTGTTTTTCAGTGAAGTGGCCATTTTCCGGATGATAGGTCAAAACTATAACCTCTGAGCTAAATTCCGTCATCAGGTAGGCATATTGGCCGTTTGGATGGAATGTAAGGTGGCGCGGACCGCTGCCTGCTTTCAAGGGCAATATCTTTACTTTTGTCAATGTGCCATCCTCCTGCACTTCATAGGTGATAAGTGCATCCGTTCCTAATTCAACAACTGCCAAATACTTTTCATCAGGAGTAAGGGCAGCATAATGGGTATGGGCTTTCTCCTGCCTTGGGTCCGGTCCGCGGCCTTCATGATTTATGCTGGATGCTGCCGGCTGAATGGACCCGTCTTCACGGTTAATAAGATGTGACTCAACCATTCCCTTATGGTAATTGGCGGTAAAGACATATTTCGTTTTGCTGTCAACACTTACATGGCAGGGAGGAGATCCCAGGCTCATTTGCTGGTTTATGGCTATAAGCCCCCCGTCCTCGTTTATTTTAAATGCGGCCACCCCGCCAGCATCCCCATCTTTCCCCACGGAGTAAAGGAACCGATTGTCCTTGCTTATATTTATGTATGTAGGGTTCTCTAGCTCTGCTGCAACCTGAACATCTTCTATTTTTCTTCCCTCAGTGTTTAAAGTAAAAGAGTAAATTCCTTTGCTCTCTCCTTTTGTGTAGGTTCCTATATAGCCGATATAATTATTGTCACTAGTCATGTCTGAACTCCTTTTTATGTGATCCCATTTATT
The DNA here is from genome assembly GCF_058323225.1 of Neobacillus sp. PVCKKU3. Taxonomy (NCBI): domain Bacteria; kingdom Bacillati; phylum Bacillota; class Bacilli; order Caryophanales; family Bacillaceae; genus Neobacillus; species Neobacillus sp. PVCKKU3. The sequence goes on along the minus strand of NZ_JBLVQN010000033.1, from coordinate 31,688 downwards.
TTATCAATTTTAAGTGAAAAATATAAAGAATACCAACTAATCGCAAAATCAATTATTTGATTTATTACAGTAGATAAGTAATATTAAATCTATCTGGGTTTAAAATTCACTAAACATATAATAGTTTTCATTAAAGGAGTCTGATCATGGCAAATAATAAAAAAACAAATACGAAGAATTCATCATCGAAGTTTATCTTTTGGGTAATAGGGTTAATTGCTGTAGGTGTTTTGGCACTTATTTTTTTAGGCAATCACTCCAAGGATAAAGAAGCAGTTAAATCAAATGAGATTGACTACAGCCATCAACCGTTCTTAGGTAAGGAATCTGCCCCAGTATCCATCATCGAATTTGGGGATTATAAATGTCCTTATTGTAAAGAGTTTTCTGCATCTGCTGTCCCATATATTGAAAAGGAACTAGTGGATACGGGAAAAGCCAAATTCTATTTCTTCCATGATTCCTTCATTAACGTCGATTCCGAGCGAGCGGCCAAATTCGCGGAATCTGTTTATGCTGAACTTGGCAATGATACATTCTGGAAGTTCCATGACACTCTTTATAAAAAGCAGCCTGAGGATCAAAAGTATGAGAAAGTTGATCTTTACACAGAGGAATTCTTGGTTAATACGTTAAAAGAAGTAGCCAACGATAAGGACGTTGACAAGGTCGTTAAGCACTTCAAGGATGGAAAGTCCAAGGATGCCTGGCAAAAGGATATGGATTATGTGAAAAAGTTAAATGTTCAAGGAACTCCCGCATTATTTGTTAATGGTAAAAAGTTCGAAGGCGGGTCCATCGACGACTTAAAAGAGATGGTCGAAAACGCCGCGAAGGGGAAGTAATATGAACAAATCCCTGCTTCTTTCTTGGATTGCCGCGCTTATCGCCGCTTTAGGCAGCTTGTATTTTAGTGAGGTTATGCATTTTATTCCCTGTACGCTGTGCTGGTATCAGCGGATATTTATGTACCCATTGGCCATAATGTTAGGAATTGCTGTCTATCGAAACGATCTTGACATATATAAATATGTACTGCCATTATCAGTCATCGGTATGCTGATATCCGGCTACCATACGCTGCTTCAAAAGCTTCCTTTCTTACAAAGGTTTGAAATGTGTACGAGCGGCGTACCGTGCTCAAAGGACTACATTAACTGGCTGGGGTTTATTACTATCCCTATCTTAGCCTTTATTGCCTTTACTATCATAACAATCAGCATGGTAATTGTGGCGCGCAGCCAAAAAGAAGAGACTATCCGCGGATAGTCTCTTCTTTATAGGCGCTGCTGTTCCTGTTGTTTTACTTTTAATCGTTCTTCTAAAACATGCACGATTTGCAAGAAATGGTCTGCCTCTCTGACAACATGATCGGCTAATAGCGGATCAATGACATTTCTAATTTGGCAGGTCTTAATAAAATCCAGGCCGGCTTGCTTGAAAGCACGCAGTTCCTGAGTGACACTTTCACTGTCTTTATTGAGTTTTCCGATAATAGGATACGTAGGGCTTTTTTTATACAACATGGATTCAACATCTCGTGCCTGATTTAGGAGGACCTCAAAATCATCCCCAAATTTTCTGGCCGCAATCACCAAATTCCGTTCAGATTGATCGAGAAGGGAGGCGATAAAGCGCGAATGCTCCATCATAATTTTTAGCCAAAAGACATTTTCTTTGATTATTGCATCCTGGATAGGGTCTAATATTCCATCATTTAATTTTTTTAAAGTCCTCATAAAGTATTCAGCTTCACGGGCGATATGGTCCACAAGAAGCGGGAAGTTAAACCCCATGACTTTACAATTGATGATTAAGATGAGCAGGTTCCGCTTAAAATTCCGTAGACCTAATACTAACTGGATGGTATCTTCATTTAATTTCCGTACTGCTGTTACATTATAAGGAGTTTGATAAGCCCTTTTTTCCTGCTCTGCAAAGTATTGATAAAATCGGTCAGTCTGCTGAATAAGCTGCTTGTCTTTCCGGTTAAAGCCTTCCCCTAAAAAATAAGAATGCTCCTTCATAATCCGCAGCCAAAATTTATTCTCAGTTAGAGAACGTTCAATAAACATTTGCTCTGTAAGAGATTCGGGTGGTGCTGCAAAGTTTTCTGGGGCAGTTAACATTTTGTTGAATTCCTGTTCGCTAAGTCCTTGATAGACCATGAGCCGCCCTCCTTAAAACACGCATAGTACATTATATTAAGGGGTTTAGTGTTTATGTTAGGCTGCTTGGTCCAGTTTGAAAATTCTTACAGTAATCCAAGAAGCTTGTTCAATTTCTTCTCCTGAAAGCCCAATATCAGTTTTCCATCAATAAAGGCAGCGGGTGTCGCGTAAATTTTCTTTTCCTTTAATTGATCCAAGTACTCCTTATTAATAGAAGTATTCCGCTCTTCAAATTCAATTCCCTTTTCTTTTAAAAATGTTTTTACCTGATCGCAGTAAGAGCAGCCATTGCTGCTGTATACAATTACTTCATGACGGGACACCTGAAAAACCTCCATTTACAATCTTGTAATTAAAGATAATCAATCACTTACTATATTACAAGCTTGAAACATTATGTAAAAAAGGAACCGAAATCATCCATTTTCTCCAACCACTGGATTAAAAAATAAGTTGGTGATTAATACCAAAGAGCATGGGAAGCCAATTATGCTAGTTACTGCACAAGTTTACCATTTTTTAGGTAATGAATAAGTGTGTTACAACTGATAGCCTAGGTTGTAGAGAAAACGAGCTACGAATCTAGGAGGTTACTAAATGAATAAACTTAAAAAACTAGTGATTGCAGCCGGATTAATGTTATCATTGTCAGCTTTTTCATTAAATGGACAAACAGAAGCAGCAACAACTACTCACACAGTACAATATGGTGAGACATACTGGAATATAGCAAAAGGATTCGGTGTTCCTGTCAATAGCTTAATGGCTGCGAATAATAGCAGAACACTGATCGCGGGTAAAAATATTACTCTGCCAAACTCTCCAGTTACTGCGGCAGACAAAGAGTTAATGGCACGTTTAGTCCGTGCTGAGGCTGTTGGTGAGCCATATGCAGGTAAGGTCGCAGTGGCAGTTGTCGTCTTGAACCGAGTAAAAAGTGATCAATTCCCAAATAGCGTAAGGGAAGTTATCTATCAAATTTCAAATGGACACTATGCGTTTACTCCTGTAGAAAACGGTCAAATCAATCAAGCCGCTGATGCTGAGTCAAAACGAGCTGTCAACGAAGCAATAGCTTTAATGGGTAAAGGAAATGGTTCTCTATTTTTCTATAATCCTAATACTGCTCAAAGCTCTTGGATTAAATCACGTCAAGTGACTGTAAAAATTGGCAACCATGTATTTGCAAGATAAAGCTTAGTATTTCCAATAAAATAATTTTTTAATAAAAAGCAGCGTATTCCAACAATTGGAATCGCTGCTTTTTTATTCCTTAATTTAGATGCTTCTAATAGCCGTGTGATTGGATGAGTTGATATAATGGAAGCAGTACAAAAGGGAAGGGGAGAATGCAATGGATACTTTAGGACAGAAATATCAAATTTACCCAATGTATCTTGATGGTAAATGGGTAGGCCAAGATTATGAAACGTTAACGGAAGTCGTAAACCCGGCGACCAAGGAAGTCATAGGAGCAGTACCAACCGGAGGTGCTTTTGAAGCGGAGCAGGCAGTCGATGCGGCCCACAAGGCATTTAAAACCTGGTCGAAAAAAACGGCTGAAGAACGCTATCAGCTCCTCATGAAATGGTACCAGTTGATTGATGAGAACAAACTTGAAATCGCTAAAATTATGACAATGGAGCAAGGCAAGCCGTTAAAAGAGGCAGTTGGTGAGGTCCAGTACGCCAATAGTTTCATTTCTTGGTTTGCTGAGGAAGGCAAGCGGGTTTATGGGGAAACGATACCTGCAACACATCCCAACAAGCGCATTCTCGTACGCAAGGAGCCTGTAGGTGTTATTGCGGCGATTACTCCTTGGAACTTCCCTGCTGCGATGATTACTAGAAAAGTGGGTCCTGCGCTTGCAGCCGGTTGTACGGCGGTAGTTAAACCAGCTAATCAGACGCCTCTAACCGCGTTAAAGTTAGCTGAACTTGCCCATGAAGCGGGAATACCAGAAGGCGTATTAAATGTGATAACCGGAAGATCCTCAGAAATCGGCGATGTTTGGTTGAAAGACCCTCGTGTTACTAAAATTACTTTTACCGGTTCGACCGAGGTCGGTAAAACATTAATGAGAGGCGCTGCCGAAACTGTGAAAAAAGTATCCCTTGAGCTTGGCGGAAATGCACCGTTTATCGTTATGGACGATGCCAATTTAACAAAGGCAGCGGCAGGCCTTGTCCAATCAAAATTCCGCAATGCCGGACAAACCTGTATTTGTACGAACCGTGTCTATGTACAAGAGGGTGTCGCAGAGGAATTCACGAAGCTATTCCAAGCGGAATTAGAGAAGCTTAAAGTTGGAAATGGGCTTGAAGACGGCGTCGATATCGGGCCATTAATCGATCAAGCAGCCCGCAGCAAGGTAGAAGAACTTTTACAAGATGCAGTCGAAAAGGGCGGCAAAGTCGTTTATACAGGACTAAAACCGGCAGAAGAGAATGGCTATTTCTATGCCCCAACAATTTTAACAGATGTGCAGGATGACATGGAATGCATGAAGGATGAAATTTTTGGTCCGATTGCACCAATTGCGACCTTTAAGACGGAAGAAGAAGTGATTGAACGTGCCAATAATTCAAACTATGGTTTAGCTGCTTATGTCTATACCGAGAATTTGAGCCGTTCGTTTAGAATCACGGAGCAGCTTGAATACGGTATTGTCGGTCTCAACGATGCACTGCCTTCCGTAGCGCAAGCACCGTTCGGCGGATATAAAGAAAGTGGGATAGGCCGTGAAGGTGGTCATTTCGGAATTGAAGAGTTTTTAGAAGTGAAATATATTTCCATCGGTTTGGACTAAAATAAAAAACAAGCCATGCGCCAGAATGAAGACCGGCGCACGGCTTGTTTTTATTTATGCTATCACTGAATCTTCTCTCTTTTTACTTTTATTCAGTTCGTTTACTGTGGTACGATAACGTATAAAAGCAGACAGGGAAATGGGGTAATAGGAAATTGATTAAAACGATTTTATTCGACGTTGACGGGGTTCTATTAAGCGAGGAACGTTACTTTGATGCATCGGCGCTAACCGTCTGGGAGATGCTTATAAGCAGTAATTACTTGGCTTTATCACCTGAAAAATTCAAAACAGATTATAGCGATAAAGAAATAGAAGAAATTCGAAATGTTGTATTTGAAAATGATAAAATCCTGAAATTCCAAAAATCACGCGGCCTAAATGCCAACTGGGATATGATTTATTTATCATTTGCCCACCAGCTAATTCATCTACTTTCACAAATCAAAGAATATGAAATTGAAAACATTAAAAAATGGTGTCAAGCACCAATCAATCATAAAACCTTACTTGAGATTGGTGGGGTGTTGAATAATTATTCGGTTGAACTGGATTTCGGTTTGTTTGTGAAGGAGTTTGAGAGGTCCGAGGCAACTAAGCAAGAACTGCTTGATTATTTGAATGTGCTGACCTTTGAGAAGCTTGGTGTGGAAACCTCTAGTTTTCAAAAAGGGGAGCTTTGGTCTGTATGTGAGCATGTTTCTCAGGAATGGTATGTGGGCGATGACAATATTATTGCTTCAACCGGCAAGCCTTCTGTTCAGAAAGGCAAGAAAGGCTTTTTAGTTAATGAAACAACATTAGCTCCTAAAGAAGATATAGGAGAGCTATTTCAATTTTTAACAGCCTCGGGGATTGAGATAGGGATTGGAACAGGCCGTCCCGAATTGGAAACGATTCAGCCATTTCAACACTTGGATTGGTTAAAGCATTTTGATGTGAATCGGATTGGGACTGCGGATGATGTCGCCAAGGCTGAGCAGGAACTTCCAGAAGGGAAATCTTTATCAAAGCCGCATCCCTATACCTACATATTGGGTCTGCATTGCAAAGGTCTGACCGTTCAGGAGTGTTTGAACACGCCGCTGCCAATCAAAGCTGGCGATTCTGTCCTAATTGTGGGGGATTCATTGGCAGATCTTCTCGCTGCAAGGCAAATGGGTTGTCAATTCGCCGCAGTGTTAACTGGACTCTCAGGAAAAGACGCGCGGGGGGAATTTGAAAAGCATAAAGCGGACTATATTCTCGAATCTGTGCTTGATTTAAAGGGAATTTTATAGAAAATAACAGGGCTGCCCCTACAAAAAGGGTGCAGCCCTTAATAAAAATCCTAAAAATCAAACACTCTCCACAGCCTGCGGCTCAACGCGGCCTGCCTCAAACGTATCTACATTTGATAACTCTAAAAATTGTGCTTCGTCTAAACCAGGAATTTGGACAAGTTCACGGCTGACTTCAGTACCGAGCGTCTTATCAAGCGTTAACACCATGATGGCCTCGCCGCCAACTTCTGTACGGCCCACCTGCATCGTACCGATGTTGATTTGATAGTCTCCAAGTAAAGATCCTACCTTACCAATCATACCCGGCACGTCCTGATGTTTAATATATAATAGATATTTCTCAGGCTTCACGTCAATCCGGTATTGATTAATCTTTACAATCCGGGCACCGTAGCCGTTCAACACAGTAGCCCCAATCCGAGCAGACTCATCACCTTGCGAAACTGAAAGCTCCAAATAGTTGGCAAAGCCTTTATTCGTAGCATTTTTCTGCACATTGTAGGAAACGCCCTGCTCTTTCAATAAATGAAGCACGTTGATGAGATTGACAGAATCGCTTAAATGATAGGATAAAACACCTCTAAGCATTGTCCGTGTCAATAATTCTGTATCCTCATCGATTAGATCACCATAATAATTGATTTCTATTTTTGTAGGTGCAGAGTTTTTCAATAATTGAATAACAAGCTGGCCCACTTGGTCGCCAAGTACTAAATAAGGCTGGAGCTTGGCTTGCGTTTCGCCTGACATTTGCGGCATATTTACCGCATTTTGGATGGATTGATTTTCAAAAATCTCAACGATTTCCGCGCTGACTTCCTCAGCAACCTTTTCCTGGGCTTCCACGGTAGAAGCGCCAAGATGCGGAGTAACGATAATATTCGGATTCTGCAATAACTCTGGGTCACCAACCGGTTCTTTTTCAAATACGTCAAGGGCAGCACCGGCAACATGGCCAGACTGAATCGCCCGGACCAACGCTTTTTCGTCAATGATACCGCCGCGGGCACAGTTCACGAAGCGGACACCTTTTTTCGTTTTGCTTAAAAATTCATCATTAATAATTCCGCGAGTATCATTAGTCAGCGGTGTATGGATGGTAATAAAATCAGCCTCGGCCGCAATTAAATCAAGGCTTGCTTTGGTAATGCCAAGCTTTTTCGCGCGGTCTTCAGTCAAATATGGGTCAAAGCCCAAAATATTCATGCCGAAGCCTTTTGCCCGTTTGGCCACTTCAGTACCGATCTTGCCCATACCAACAACACCAAGTGTCTTTTTGTACAGCTCCACTCCTTTAAAAGAGTTGCGGTCCCATTCACCGCCGGAGGTCTTTTGGTGGGCCTGCGGAATTTTTCTTGCCATCGCCAGCATCATCGCCAATGTGTGCTCAGTTGCAGCAATCGTGTTGGCACCAGGTGCGTTAATGACGATGATCCCTTTCTTGGTAGCAGCGTTGACATCAATGTTATCCACGCCGACACCTGCTCTAGCAATGACACGCAGGCGGCCTGCTGCCTCAAGAAGCTCTCCTGTTACCTTTGTTTGGCTTCTCACAATAAGGGCGTCGTAATCACCGATAATCTTTTTTAATTCATCAGTAGGCAGTGTTGGTTGTCTTTCCACAATGAAATTGGCATGGTCGACTAAGCATTTTAAACCTGTCTGGCTGATTCCGTCGGTTACAAGCACTTTGTACATTTTTAAAACCTCCAGTTTGTTTTTTTATAAAAATTTTAATAGCTTACGGTATTTCATAGATAAATAAAAAACGCCCCTCATAACAGACACAGTGGTCGTGTTATGAGGGACGTAAGTTAACGTGGTGCCACCCTCTTTTGCCGCAACACAGGTGCGGCCTCTAAGCAAATAACGGGTTGGTTATACCCGGGCTAGCCTACTAAAATTTCAGCAGCCAGTTCAGAAGGGCTGGGCATTATAGAAATTAGCACCGGTTCGCAGCGTCCACCGGCTCTCTGAAACTATTTCCTATTGCCGTCTTCATCATCACTTTTTCATTAATAGAATACACCCAATTGAGTGAAATTTCAAAATTCAACTGAATATAGGCATTATTCTACATCCCGCTTTCAGGCTTGTAAAGGGGTTAAATTCAAAAAAATTTGCCAGTTTTCTCTGAAAATTTTTACTCAAAATGAGGAACCTTGCTATAATGCATTAGTAAGCGATTACAGTAAGAAAAGTCAGAAATAAATCTATTGTAAAAAAATGAATAGACCCTTATAATGTCTACAATAGAAATACAATTGTTCACACCAGAAGGACATAGGAACGGAGGGGAAATGGGTGAAAGCAATTTCGATTGGATTACTGGGTTTGGGTACCGTTGGCTCAGGTGTTGTCCAAATTATTAAAAAAAATCAGGATAAATTAATGCACCAGGTGGGCTGTCCAGTAACGATTAAAAAAATTCTGGTTCAAAATTTAATTAAAACTAGACCTGTTGAAATCGAAGCAGGATTATTAACGAATAATGCTGATGACATCTTATTGGATGAAGAAATAGATGTTGTCATCGAGGTTATGGGCGGCATTGACGCCACAAAAGACTATTTGATTACGGCCCTCCGTCAAGGCAAGCATGTTGTGACTGCCAATAAGGATTTAATGGCGCTTCATGGCTCCGAACTGTTGACGGTGGCATCGGAGTATGGCTGTGATTTGTTTTATGAGGCGAGCGTGGCTGGCGGTATCCCGATTCTCAGAAGTTTGGTGGATGGTCTTGCTTCTGATCGTGTTACGCAAATGATGGGGATTGTCAATGGAACAACAAACTATATTTTAACGAAAATGAGCAATGAAGGCCGCTCCTATGATGAGGTGCTGAAAGAGGCGCAGGCTCTCGGTTTTGCTGAGACTGACCCGACATCTGACGTTGAAGGATTGGATGCAGCACGTAAAATGACCATCCTTGCTACATTGGGCTTCTCCATGCACATTGATTTAGAGGATGTAAAGGTGAAGGGCATTTCTGGCGTAACGGAAGATGATATCCGCTATGGGAAACAGCTTGGCTATACGATGAAGCTGATTGGATATGCCCACCGTGAAGGAGAAAAGGTCGAAGTCAGTGTCGCGCCTACCTTCTTGTCTGACAATCATCCGCTTGCTTCCGTTCAAAATGAATACAATGCTGTTTATGTGTACGGTGAAGCTGTGGGGGAAACGATGTTTTACGGGCCTGGAGCAGGCAGTCTGCCAACAGCAACCTCCATTGTTTCTGACCTTGTCGGTGTAGTGAAAAATTTGCGGCTCGGCGTGAATGGGAAAAGTGCAGTCACTCCGCAATATCCAAAGCAATTAAAGGATGATAACGAAAAATATTCGAAGTACTTCCTGCGTATCCACGTCCGCGATGAAGTTGGTGTTTTTGCCGATATAACGACGATTTTTGCTAAGTATGGGGTCAGCTTTGAAAAAATTCTTCAGCTGCCAATCAAGAAACATGAAACATCAGAAATTGTCCTAGTAACCCACAAAGCTTCTTTAACAAGCTACGATGGAATTCTACAGGAGTTAAATGACCTGCAAGCTGTAAAAGAAATAAAAAGTGCATATAGAGTGGTGAGGAAAACGATATGAGATGGCCAGGATTAATTGAAGCATATAAAGAATTTTTACCAGTAAATAATGAGACACCAAGGCTAACGCTAAATGAAGGAAATACTCCGCTAATTCACTTGCAGAATCTTTCCAAGGAATGGGGAGTAGAGCTTTATGTAAAAGTAGAAGGAGCCAATCCAACTGGTTCCTTTAAGGACAGAGGAATGGTAATGGCGGTTGCCAAAGCAATTGAGGAAGGCAGCAAAACTGTCATCTGCGCCTCTACCGGAAACACTTCAGCTGCCGCTGCAGCATATGCAGCCCGGGCGGGTATCAACTGTATCGTTGTGATTCCGGAAGGGAAAATTGCCATGGGCAAACTTGCTCAGGCGATGATGTATGGGGCCGAAATCATCTCCATTGAGGGAAATTTTGACCAGGCTCTTAAAATGGTGCGAGATATCAGCGAGGTAGAGCCAATCACATTGGTTAACTCAGTTAACCCTTTCCGTCTGGAAGGGCAAAAAACAGCTGCATTTGAGGTTTGTGACCAGCTTGGTTCAGCACCTGAAATTTTAGCGATCCCGGTTGGAAACGCCGGTAACATCAGTGCTTATTGGAAAGGCTTTAAAGAATATAACAGTAAAAAAGAAACTGGTCTGCCAAGAATGTTCGGTTTTGAAGCTGCAGGGGCCGCCGCTCTCGTACATAACCGCGTGTTTGAAAATCCGGAAACAATCGCAACAGCGATTCGGATTGGAAACCCGGCCAGCTGGGATTTGGCGGTTAATGCAGTAAATGAATCTAACGGGCAGTTTGATGAGGTTACCGATGATGAAATCGTCGCGGCTTATAAAAAATTAGCTTCCACAGAAGGTGTTTTTGCAGAGCCGGCATCCTGCGCTTCCATCGCTGGTGTTTATAAATCATTACAAAACGGGAAAATCGTCAAAGGCACCAAAATTGTCGCTGTTCTTACAGGAAATGGCTTGAAGGATCCGGACACAGCTATTCAGAGCAGTTTGGTGAAACCTGTTGTATTGCCAAACGATGAAAAGGCTGTGGCAGAGCATATTCGAGGGGTTGTCGGGCATGCCGCTGAATAATCAATGGATGATCAAGGTTCCGGCAAGCACAGCCAATCTTGGTCCGGGATTTGATTCCATGGGACTTGCGGTAGATCTGTATTTAACTTTAGAGGTGGAGAAAAGTGACCATTGGGAATTCTTTTCTCCTAACCCTGAATTAAAACAGCTTCCAACTGATGAAACCCATTTTATTGCACAAATTGCCCTTGAGACAGCTAAGAAATATGGAAAAGAGCTAACTCCCTGCCGTGTAAAAATGGAAAGTGAAATTCCCTTGGCACGGGGACTCGGTTCCAGCGCTTCTGCTATCATTGCAGGGATTGAACTTGCTGATATCGTGGGTGGCTTAAACCTGACAAAGGAGGACAAGCTTCTATTGTCAACTGATATAGAGGGCCATCCGGACAATGTCGGGGCATCCCTTTATGGGGGCCTTGTCATTGGAAGTTATCGACAAAACGAAGTGGAGATGCTGAGCTTTACCAATCTTTCCTTTGAAATGGCTGCGGTTATTCCAAAAGAAATCTTATTAACTAAGGATTCACGTGGAGTACTGCCAAACAGCTTTTCGATGAAAGAAGCGATCGAGGCTTCTTCAGCTGCGAACGTATTGGTGGCATCCCTGTTAAGTGAAAATTGGGAAATGGCCGGAAAAATGATGGAACGAGATCGGTTTCATCAGCCTTATCGGAGACCGCTGATTCCTTTTTATCAAGACGTTGAACAATTTGCAAAAGAGAATGGGGCATTCGGAACAGCATTAAGCGGCGCAGGTCCAACTGTCCTTTGCTTTGCTGAAAAGGGCAATGGCCGTCAGCTGGTTGCAGATATCCAAAAGGCTTTCCCGGAAATGACCGTAAAGCTCCTGCAAATTGATTCCTCCGGCAGCAGAGTCTGTGAAACAGCGAAACGGAAGTAATTTAAAACAAAGGCAAAAAGAGGCTGAATCATTCAGCCTCTTTTTGCTTTCTCAAATATTCCTCAAAATCGCTTTTATTTAATGGCCTGCTAAATAAATAGCCCTGCATTAAACAACAATCTCTAGAAAGTAAAAATTCCTTCTGATATTCCTTTTCGACTCCTTCTGCAATTACTTGAAGCTTTAAGCTTCGGCCCAGATTAATAATCGCTTCTGGAATCTCGGAGTTCTCAAAATCTTCTTCGATATTCTGAATAAAGGATTTATCGATTTTTAAGCAATCGATCGGTAAATCTTTTAAATAGCTTAAAGACGAATAGCCCGTCCCAAAATCATCAATAGAAATGGAGATTCCTAAACTTTTAAGTGTGCGAAGTGATTGAACAATTTCTCGTGAATTATTCAAAAGAATGCTTTCTGTAATCTCAATTTCAAAACAGTCAGGACGTAATTCACTATTGGCAAGAATTTCTTCGATCATTGTGACCATCTTGCGTGGTTCCTGAAACTGCCGGGCAGAAAAATTCACGCCTACTGATAACGGAATAGGCCTTTTCCTGTTCCAGACGCTTACCTGACTGCAGGCTGTTTTCATCACAAATTCCCAGATTGGCTGAATTAATTCTGTTTCTTCGGCAATCGGGATAAATATTTCCGGCGAAACAACACCCAATTCATCATCCGTCCATCTCAGCAATGCTTCAACACCAAAGATGGTACCTTCTTTTACATTCATTTTTGGCTGGTAATAGACTTCTAATAATTCATTTTCAATCGCTTTTCTTAAGCGAGCCTCAAGATGTGGTCTTTTTATATTCGCCTTTCTTAACTGTTCTGAAAAAACAACAACTTTGTTTCCTCCCATTTTCTTTGCCGTATACATGGCGGTGTCTGCGTAGATAATGAGACTTTCGATATTATCTGTGTGCTCGGGGTAGATGCTGACACCACAGCTGGCACCCATATAAATTTCTGTTTCATCAAGAAAATAAGGGGCTTTTAAGTTGGAAATGATTCTCTCAGCAGCACTCTTTGTATCTTGTAAATTATAATTGAACAATAAAATAATAAATTCATCGCCGCCTTGCCTGATGATGAAATGATTTTCATTATTGGGCAGGCTATCCTTTATACGACTGGCAGTCATTTTGAGGATTTCGTCCCCTTTGGAATGCCCAAAGGAGTCATTAACTTCCTTAAAACGGTCCATATCCATGAAAATAACCGATAAGGTTTCTCCATTTTGATTCGCCCTATTTACTATCGAAGGCAGTTTTTCTTGAAAATATCTTCTGTTAAGCAGTCCTGTTAACGCGTCATGATTCGCTTGGTATTCGATAAATTCCCTGCTCTGCTGGAGGTCCGTTACATAGTTGTGGAGGTCCTTAGACAAGGCATTGACGTTTTCCGCCAGCATGCCCAGCTCATCCTTGCGTTTCAAATGAAGGTTTTTTCCAAAATTGCCTTTGGCTATTTCATTGACCCGATCCACGATGTAACCAATCGGCCTGGTAATGGAGTTTGAAAAAATAAAGCTGATAATTAACACGATAATCATAATGATAATGGAAAGCAGGATATGAACCTTCAGTTCATGCGCCAATTCATTTTCTATCAGTCCATAATCATAAACGAGGCCCGTCACAAAAGCTGTACCATTGGCTGAACCGGGGACGAAGGTTTTCATAACGTTTTTGCCATTTAAGTGGCCCTTGTAGGATTGCGTTTTCCCTGTTTTCATCGCCATTTTGATTAAAGCAGCATCTTTTTTATAGTTTTCGTATTTATAGTCACCGTACCACTTAGGACGCGCTGAAATGCGCATATAGGAGTTTCCGTTTAAATGAACGTATTCGTCCTTTTTTCCGAAATTCTTGGGATTGAAAACAGTTAACTCCAAAATACCTTTTTGCTTGGTATAATCTTTTATAATTTTTTTAGGGCCAAAAAGATCCTCATATTCTATTGCTTCACTGTCCCGGAAATAAGGGTTTATGATATAATTCGTTGTTCCATCATAATAATAGCCCCATTTATCAACGTGATCCGGATCCGAAGAGGCTACTTCGATCGGTCCCGACCAATAATTTGGCAGTGTTAACCCCTTTCCGACCGTAACAGGCTTTAACGCAAAAAGCTGCTGATAGGCTTCATACCAATAACCCCATCCCTTGGTGGACATGTTAATTTCCTGAGGGTCAGATGATTTCACACCAATAATGTCATCTTCTGTCTTTGCCATTAAAGTAATGTGTGAGACCCCGACGTCCTTGGCTATTTTTTTGAGCTGCTCGTTTGAGACAACCTCCCAGCGGGGCGGAAGCTGATCCTTGATGGCGAGGGAGGCAATCCGTAAATCCCTGCCAAGAATATCTTCAACATATAAGGAACCCTTGGTTGTATTTTTGACATGATAGGAAATTTCCTTTGTGATCATGGAAATCTCTCGATTGTTAGTACTAATGAGCTGATTTTTTGAACGAATATAATGAAAAGCATTATTCGTGACTAAAATGATAAATACAAGTAAACAAAATAATAGCGGAAGTTTTTTCTTAATGGACAAGCTGAACACTCCAATGGGGCAGCATACACCTTCTTTGGGACGGAAAGTGTATGCCGCTGTTAATTACAGATGATTAGCCCTTTATTCCATGGAGCCATTCTTCATAGCATTCATCACATAGCGTTTCGTGCCTTTCTTGAGTGGCTGAGACAAAAGAAACTTGATGAAGATGTTTTTCTTCAAATTCATTTGTACAATAAAAACATGTTTCAGGCATTACTAATCCTCCTCTATAAATATAGATAATTTAGTTTCTTCCCGCAATGTAAGTTTTATGAAATAAAAAAATCTTTTAGTTAACTCGTACAGCTATATTCCAGTATGGTAAAATAGTGTAAAAATTGGGAATTTTTTTAGAGGGGGAGGCCTTCAAGTATGAAGCTTCCAATTATTCAAACGAAGCTGCGGGTTCCTGCGGTGAAAGATGAGTTTCTAAGAAGAGCAAATCTTACGAGGAAGCTGAAGAAAATACCAGAACATCCCTTAACTATTATTCATTCCGGGGCTGGCTTTGGAAAAAGCACTGCTCTTGCCTTGTTCATGAAGGACGAAAATATTAATGGCTGCTGGTATTCCATCTCTTCTATGGATGATGATATCCTTCCGTTTCTATCTCATATTATCCATTCCATTCGAAAAGCTGCCCCTGAGTTTGGCAGAGAGTTGTTAACCTTTGTGGAAACCACAGATCGTTATATCCGCAATGAAGAAATAGGTTTCCTCTGTTCTTTGTTTATTAATGAAATCCTTGAAACCAGTTCTGAAATCATTTTGATTTTGGATGATTTTCACCAAATTGAACAGTCCTATACCATTAATAGTTTCATGGAAAATCTTCTCGAGCATATCCCTGCCAATTTGCATATTGTGATCTCCAGCCGAAGCCGTCCGGTTTGGAAGCCTCTTACAAAAATGAAAGTGTGCGGACAATTGCTGGAAATTACCAAAGAGGACTTAATTCTGACCATCGAGGAAATGGAATTGCTCTTGTTGGACTTATATGGCCTGGAGGTGGAGCATCATCATTTATTAGCTATTTATCAAGTAACAGAAGGATGGATTATTGCTACATGTATGATTGCCCAGCAAATTCCCTTGAAACAGGACATTTCCGCTTTAATTGAGCAATCTTCCCTGTCCCTTCATGACTTTTTTCAGTATCTAGTTTTGGAAGTGTTTTCAAAGCAGCCGCCCATCATTCAGCAATTTCTTGAACAAACATCTATTTTTGAGGAGATTGAAGAGGAATTATGTGACGAGGTCATCGGCATTCAAGCGGCCTCAAGTATGTTGGAACAGTTAAAAGACCGAAACCTGTTTATCCAAAAAGTCGACTCGAAGCATTATCGTTACCACGCCTTATTTAAGGATTTCTTAGAAAATCATTTTGAAAAGAACCATCCGGAAAACTTTATCTTCCTGCACGAACGATGTGCCCGTTTTTATGAAAAAAGAGAGCTTTGGGAAAAGGCACTTTATCATTACAAAAAAATAAAACAGTTTAAAGCAATTGCCTCCATATTGCAGGAAAAGGGCTTTCACATGCTAGAAAGCGGTAAATTGGAAAGCTTAGCGGATTTGTTAAAAAAAATCCCTGAGGATGAGTTCGATACCTACTATCTTCTTTGGCTATTGAAAGCGGAGGTATACCGATACCGTTCCCAATATCTTGACGCCGAAGTATGTTATCATGAGGCTTACGAAGGTGCACGGAGGAGAAATGATTTCCTCGGAATAAGCAGGGCTTTAGAGGGAAAAGCAAAGATTTACTTGGACACGATTCAGCCTCAGCATGCAGAACAGCTTTTATATGAAGCGATTGCCCACCGCGAAAAAAGCAATAGCCCCGTGGAGGAGAGCGGCAGACTTTATGAATTATTATCCGAGAATCTGCTTAACTCCGGGAAAGCAAAAAAAGCGGAGGTTTGGCTAAAAAAAGCCAAGGAATCGACTATTTCCAAGCTTGACGGAAG
Source organism: Neobacillus sp. PVCKKU3 (assembly GCF_058323225.1). NCBI lineage: Bacteria > Bacillati > Bacillota > Bacilli > Caryophanales > Bacillaceae > Neobacillus > Neobacillus sp. PVCKKU3. Next base: position 15,318 of record NZ_JBLVQN010000033.1, on the reverse strand, counting down.
CCTCGAGGCAAGATTGTATCTACGAACAGGACGGTTTGAGAAAGCAAAGAAATTTCTATATATGAAAAAAGCTGAAGTGAAGAATGTTCAACTTTCTTCCTTGCCGCAGGCACACCGTGAAATTGACTTATTACTTTCCATTATCGAGGCGTTTACAGGAGAAGGGAATAAAGCAAAAGAGCTTGCCCAGGCAGGCATCCAGCAGGGAATCAGCTTGAAGGCTCCATTTGTAGAGGCCTGCGGGTGGATTAGGATGGGGCACGCTGTTCAAATTTTGAATAAATATGATTCTTCGTTAGCGGAAAACTGCTATCAGACGGCACTAGAATTGATGGATAAATTGCAAGTCGACCGTGGTAAGGCAGAGCCATTAATGGGACTTTGCATTTTATATGGCGTCAGAGGGGAATTCGAACGGGCGATGACGGCCGGTAAACGTGCTTTGCAGGAGACGGAAAGAGTGAATGATCTTTGGCTTTCGGCCATGATTACGCTTGGTATGGGAATCACTTGCATTCATAATGAACGATTCTCGAAGGCCCTGGATTACTTGGAACAAACGAATACCATGTTTGTACATTGTGAGGACTCTTATGGTCAAATGCTCAGCAATTTCTGGCTGGCCTATTGTTTTCACATCGAGAAAAATTGGAAACAATTCAGGACTGCCATGCTTGAGTTTTTAAATATTGTCCAAACACACGAATATGAATTCATTTTTCATAAAAGATCTGTCTTTGGTCCAAGAGATTTGCAGGTGTTCATTCCTATGTTAATAGATTGTTTAAAAGAAGACGGACAAACAGGATTTGCGGCCAAAATTCTGCAGGATATGGGAATTGCCGCCTTGGAATCCCACCCCGGTTATTCCATCAGAGTCCAAACCCTTGGGCAATTCAGAATTTGGCTGGCGGATAAGGAAGTCGGTGAAAAGGAATGGCAAAGAGAAAAGGCAAAGGAACTATTTCAATTATTGATGACTACTGGTGAATTAATTTCAAAAGAAGAGATTATTGCAATCCTTTGGCCAAATCAAGAGAGAAAAAGTGCTGACCGGGACTTTAAGGTGGCCTTAAACAGCCTGCAGAATGTCCTTGAACCGGCACGGAAGGCAAGGGCTGCCCCTTTTTTTGTGATAAGAGAAGGAAGCTTCTATGGATTAAATCCACTGGCGGTGATTGAATTGGATACAGTCCTTTTTCAGGACTTGATTCAAAAAGGGCTTCAGGAAGCAGAACCTGAGAAAGGGCAGCTTTTTTTGGAAAAGGGCTTAAAGCTCTATCAGGGGGAGTATTTGCCTGACCGCCGCTACGATGATTGGTGTATTAGCAAAAGGGAGAGGATGCTCGTTTATTTCCTAAGAGGAGCGGAAAAAATGGCTCAAGCCTATGTTCGTCAGGAAAATTATGATGGGGCCATTTTCTGGTGTGAAAAAATATTGGAGCGGGACCGTACCTGGGAAGAAGCATACCGGCTGCTCATGTACTGCTACTATCGTAAAAATAACCGGCCGCAGGCCTTAAAATGGTATCAAAAATGCACCGAGGTCCTCGAAAAAGAACTAGGTGTTTCGCCGCTTGAGCCAACAAGGCATATGCGTGACATGATTATGGAATCTGACAGCTATATACAGCCAATCTGACAGCCTGAAAAAAAGGCTGTTTTTTTTGTAACTTCTTTGTAACTCCTATTTCCTATGATGAAGTCAAAGCATTTCCATGATTGACCTGAAAAATTTTAAGGGGGAAGAGATGTGAAGGGAAGCAGAAAAAGATGGGCATTTTTAGGATTACTAATGTTTGTGATGCTGTTTGCCAGTGCGTGCAGCTCGGACAAATCATCATCAGAGCCGAAGGACAACGGTGGAAAGAAGGAAGAAAATAAAGCCCCAATTAAGATCGGTGTGCTTGCATCAAAAACTGGAGCCTTGGAGTCCTACGGTAAACAAACATTAAGAGGCTTTGAGCTGGGACTACAATATGCTACAGACGGAAAGATGGAAGTGGATGGCAGAAAAATTGAATTCTATGTGGAAGATACCGAAACGAAGCCGGAAGTAGCTGTACAAAAAGCAACGAAACTATTAGAAGAAGATAAGGTAGATTTCTTGGTTGGATCGTCTAGTTCGGCTGATACATTAGCAGTACTTCCGCTGGCTGAGGAATATAAAAGAATTATGGTGGTTGAGCCAGCTGCAGCGGATACGATTACTGGGTCCGAGTTCAACCCTTATATTTTCCGAACAGCACGGAACTCTTCACAGGATGCAGTTGCAGGTGCAGCAGCTATCGCGAAAAAGGGTGTTAAAATTGCGACCCTAGCTCCTGATTATTCATTTGGACGTGACGGGGTAGCAGCATTTAAAGAAGCGGCTAAGAAATTAGGTGCTGACATTGTAAAGGAAGAATATGCAGATCCGGCAGCAACGGATTTTACCTCTAATATTCAAAAAATCATTGATGCCAAACCTGATTACCTATTCGTAGTCTGGGCGGGTGCTAACTCTCCATGGAAACAGATTGCCGATATGAAGGTTCAGGAAAAAGGCATCAAAATCTCAACCGGAGCACCGGATATTGCGGCCTTATCTACAATGGCACCACTTGTAGGAATGGAAGGCTTCACTGTCTATTATCATGATCTGCCAAAAAATAAAATCAATGATTGGCTTGTCGCTGAACATAAAAAGAAATTTAACAATGAGGTTCCCGACCTATTTACACCAGGAGGTATGAGTGCAGCGATCTCCATAATGGAAGCTGTCAAGAAAACAAAAGGCGATACTGACGCCGATAAATTGATTAAAGCGATGGAAGGAATGAGCTTTGAAACACCGAAAGGAAAAATGACCTTCCGACCTGAGGATCACCAGGCACTGCAGTCATTATATGCGATTAAGCTTGAGAAAAAGGATGGCGTGAATTATCCGGTTCCGGTATTAATGCGCGAGCTGACTCCTGAGGAAACCGCTCCGCCAATTCGTAATAAATGAAAACTCGCCGATTGGCGAGTCCGATAGGATGGTTCATGAGGCGTAGTTGAATTTATGCGTTAGGAAGTTGGAAATTTTGGAAAAATTTCTAATTTCCTATTAGCTAAATAAATTTCACAGGTGAGTGGGGGGATTAAGGTTTAATCGGGTCCCCCTCTTCCTATTTGTAATCTAGGGTGGTGATATGTTTGGCAGCATTGATCGAAACAAATGATTTATCGATAACCTTTGGCGGCCATACCGCGGTTGATTCCGTTACATTAACAGTTCCTGAAAAACACTTTAAGTCAATTATCGGGCCGAATGGCGCCGGAAAAACGACCTTTTTTAATCTATTAAGCGGGCAGCTTACACCGACAAAAGGGAAAATTTATTACCGGGGGAAAGACATCACTGCTTTTTCACCGACGAAACGAACCAGGGCAGGAATTGGCCGTTCCTTTCAAATTACAAATGTATTTCCGAATTTAACCGTTTTGGAAAATGTCCGGCTCGCTGTCCAATCGCAGGCGGGAATCCGCTATCAAATGCTCTTTCATTATAAAAAATATCGCCAATTTGAAGAGAAGGCACTGGAATGGCTAAGGCTGGTGCTTCTCGATGACAAACAGGACTCACTTGCGGCTAACCTTGCCCATGGTGAAAAGCGGAAGCTGGAAATTGCCATGCTGCTGGCATTGGAAACAGAGGTTTTACTACTGGATGAACCGACCGCGGGGATGTCCCTGGAGGAGGTTCCAGCGATTTTGGAAGTCATCAAGCGGATTAAGCAGCAAGGGGATCGAACCATCATTCTAATTGAACACAAAATGGATATGATTTTAGATTTGTCCGATTCTGTCATGGTTTTGTTTAACGGCAGGCTTCTGGCTGACGGCACGCCAGAGGAAATCATGAAAAATGAGACGGTTCAGTCGGCCTATTTAGGAGGGCTTTACGAATGAGCGAACTACTGCAGCTAAAGGACATAGAAACACATATTGGCCAATATCATATTCTTCAGGGTGTTTCGTTGGAAGTGAAAAAGGGAGAAGTGACCGTTTTGCTTGGCCGAAATGGAGCAGGTAAGACGACCACTTTACGGACTATCATGGGGTTTACACCTGCTTCCAAAGGAAGTGTGATCTTTAAAGGAGAGTCCATTCAGACTCTTGCCCCCTATACCATTGCCAAAAAAGGGATTGGCTTTGTACCGGAAGACCAAGGGATTTTTTCAGGCTTAACCGTTGAGGAAAATATGAAGGTGGCAATGCAAAAGGAAAATACAGAAACCTTGAAGAGAATGGATTGGATCCTGGAGCTGTTTCCTGACTTGAAAAAGTTTTGGAACAAGCCGGGAGGGCTGTTAAGTGGCGGGCAGAAGCAAATGCTGGCCATTGCCAGGGCCTATATTAATGAAAATGAATTGCTGTTAATCGATGAGCCGAGCAAGGGACTGGCTCCAATCGTTGTGGAAAAGGTGATGGAATCCATTACCCAAATGAAGGAGCAGACAACCATTGTTTTGGTCGAGCAAAATTTCATGATGGCGAGTACGATCGGTGACCGTTATTACATTATCGATGACGGCCAGACAGTAAGCCATGGAACAATGCAGGAATTGAAAGAAAACGAGGAAAAGAAACGAAAATATTTAGGGATTGCCTAGGAAAGGGGAAGACCTTTGTGGATTTATTCTTCAATTTGGCCTTAAATGGGCTGGCGACTGGGATGCTCATTTTCCTGCTGGCAGCCGGATTAACGCTAATATTTGGGTTAATGGATGTACTGAACTTTGCCCATGGCGGGTTATTTGCCTGGGGAGCTTACAGTGGTTTATGGATTTATGGGAAAACGGGGAGCTTTCTGATTGGCATTGCCGGTGCCGTCCTGACTGGATTCCTTTTAGGCATCATCACGGAAAAATGGATTATCAAACCGGTTTATGGCAATCATGTCCAGCAAATTTTAATTACACTTGGGCTCATGCTTGTGCTTTCGGAAATGCTGAAGGTGATTTGGGGACCTAATCAAATTACCGCCACGCCACCGGATTATTTAAAGGGAAGCTGGGAACTAGGCGGCGTGATTATCATTAAATATCGGGTATTTATTATTTTGGCTGGCCTGCTTATTTATATGTGCGTGCAATTTTTGCTCAAAAAAACAAAAATCGGCCTTGTCGTCCGAGCTGGCGTAATGAATAAGGAAATGGTCCAGGCATTAGGTATCAATATTCAAAGGGTATTTATGTTTGTATTTATGATTGGTGCAGGAATGGCTGCTCTCGGCGGAGTTCTTTTGGGGCCATATTCCGGAGTCATCCATGCCGGGATGGGAATGGAGTTTGCCATTTTAGCCTTTATTGTGGTAGTCATCGGGGGCATGGGCAATTTCAGTGGTTCCATTTTGGCGGCCATTCTGGTGGGGCTGTCCGGTTCTTTTATGGCGTACTATGTTCCGGATTTGTCGCTGGCTGTTAATATGCTGTTGATGGCAGTTGTATTGATTATTCGGCCGCAAGGGCTATTTGGGGCAAAGGGGTGAGAATATGAAGTGGTTACGGACCAATAAGGGGACAACATTATTTTGGATAGTTGCAGCATTTCTCTTTCTCTTGCCATTTGTCTATGAATCTCGTAATCTGATGATTTTATTAACGCAAATATTTATTTTTTCGGTATTTGCAATGAGCTATGACCTGCTCCTTGGTTTTACCGGTATTGTTTCTTTTGGTCACGCGATGTTTTTTGGAATTGGAGCTTATTCGATCGGGATTTTTATGAAGCGATTTGAGCCGACGATGCTGAATTTCCTGCTTGCACTATTGGCAACACTTGCTTTAACGGCGCTGGTCAGCTTTTTAGTCGGTCTTTTGACGCTCCGCTTAAAAAGCCACTTTTATGCGATGTTAACGTTGTCTTTATCGGGATTGTTTCTAGTAGCGGCAGAAAAATGGCGGAGCCTGACCCATGGGAATGATGGCTTTACATTTCGTGTTCCGGAGCAATTTATTGACCGGACTGATTACTATCTGATTTGTCTGCTGATTATGGCGGCGGTGTTTATGATTTTAAAGCGGTTTACCAATTCACCGTTGGGACGGGTGCTTCAAGCGATTCGCGAGAATGAGCAGCGCACCGAGTCTCTTGGCTTTCATGTCCTCCACTATAAAATTGCCGCAAGCATTGTTTCCGGAGTATTAGCTGGTGTTGCGGGTATTCTTTATGCGATGTCACTACGGTTTGTCAATACAAGTGTTTTTTCGATGGACATCACATTGGATGCGTTGTTAATGACGATTATCGGCGGTGTCGGCACACTATATGGCGCGATGATCGGTGCGGGATTAATTGAATTTGCCCATGACTGGCTGACAGAGCTGGCGAAAGAGCATTGGATTTTTGAACGCTGGATTATCTTTTTTGGCATTATTTATATTTTAGTGGTCATGTTTTTCCCGAAAGGAATTGTCGGTACGTTAAGGACCATAACCTGGAAGCGGAAAAAGCAGCAGGCAGTCAATAAAAAAGAAAAGCTGGCGGGCTAGAAGGAGGCGGCGATGGATACGAATCAAGTTACCTCCTTTGTCGTTCGTTTTCAATTGGCTGCAGTCGAAAAGGAGACTGGGTCCCGGCACTGGAGGATTAAAGTGACCCATGTGCAGGAAGACCGGGAAACTTTATTCGAAACGATTGAAGAGGCGATGTCGTTTATGAAGGAAATTGCGGAAGATTCATAGAGTAGGTGATCGTTTTGCAAATAGGCATAGTAAGTACAGGGATATACTTGCCGGAAAAAACAATGACTGGTCGGGAAATCGCCGAAAAGGCAGGCATTCCGGTGACCGTTGTAGAAGAAAAAATGGGGATTAGGAAAAAGCATATTCCAGGTCCCGATGACCATACCTGTGAAATGGGCATCCTTGCTACAAGAAAGGCGCTTGAGAAAGCCTCGTTTAATCCTTTGGATATTGACCTCGTCATTTATATCGGTGAGGAGCATAAGGAATATCCACTCTGGACGGCGGGAATCAAACTGCAGGAAGCAATCGGCGCTTTTAATGCCTGGGCGTTTGATACGGCTTTAAGGTGCGGCACAACCGTGATGGCGTTGAAGGTAGCGAAAAGCATGATGCTCTCTGACCCAGGTATACGTACGGTTCTTCTTGCCGGGGGTTACCGAAATGTTGATTTCATAGATTACGAGAACCCTAGAACAAGATTTATGTATAATCTTGGTGCTGGCGGCGGGGCCATTCTTCTTCAAAAAGATTATTCGGAAAATCTTTTGCTGGAGACGGAAATCCTGACGGATGGTTCTTTTTCCGAGGACGTCGTCGTCGTTGCCGGCGGCACTAAACATCCGATCTCGATCGAGGCGATTGCCAAACGCTTGAACATGCTCGATGTACTTGACCCTGAGGGGATGAAACAGCGCCTTGAGGAAAAATCAATGAGCAATTTTTTAAAAGTCATTCGCGAATCGGTTCGGAGGAGTGGGTATACAGTGGATGATATTGCGTATTTAGCGATTCTTCACATGAAAAAATCCGCTCATGAATATGTTTTAAGAGAACTGGGCTTGTCCGACGAGCAGGCAATTTATTTGGAGGATTACGGTCATATTGGGCAGATAGATCAAATCTTGTCGTTGGAGCTGGCTTTACGGGAAGAGAAAGTGAAGGACGGTGATCTTGTCGTTTTTGTCAGCGCCGGTATTGGCTATGCGTGGGGAGCGACAACCATTAAATGGGGAAAGGGATGATAGGGATGGTAAACGTATCAGTGAAGAGTGTCGAGCTTTCAAACGGAGAAACGCTTTTCTACCGGGAAAGGGAAGGCGGAGAAATAAAGGTATTATTAGTTCATGGTAATATGACTTCATCCAAGCACTGGGATCTCGTTCTTGAAAATATGGATGAGAAATATAAATTGTTTGCCGTTGATTTGCGGGGATTCGGCCTGTCTACCTATAACAACCTAATTATGTCGATTAAGGATTTCGCTGATGATGTCAAGCTGTTTGTAGACGCGATTGGTTTGAAAGACTTTGCGCTTGTCGGCTGGTCAACCGGAGGTGCAGTGGGTATGCAATTCGCCGCTGATTATCCTGGATACTGCAATAAATTAATATTGCTTGCTTCCGAATCCACGAGAGGCTATCCTTTTGACGGGAAATTGAGTGATGCTGATGAGCTGCGCCGATTTACCTTGCATGAAGAGATAAAGCGGGACCTCGTCCGCACGATTCCTGTGCAAGCCGCCTATGATACCAATGATGCCGCTTTACTGAAATTAATTTGGAACGCAGTCATTTACACTCACAATCAGCCGGCACCTGCTCTTTATGATGAGTATGTTCAAGACATGCGGACGCAGCGCAATTTAGCTGAAGTCCATCACGCCAACAATACCTTTAATATCAGCCATTTTCATAATGGACTTGTTCCTGGAAATGGCAAGGTCGACGACATTCATGTTCCTGTTCTAGTCTTATATGGTGAAAGGGATATGGTCATTACCAGAGAAATGACGAATGAGCTTTTAGCAGATTTGGGAGATAAGGCGACCTATGTGGAATTGAAAAACTGTGGCCACTCCCCATTAGTGGATGACCTGCCGCAATTGTTGGAGGAGATGACAAAGTTTTTGGAGAAAGAAGTGCAGGTATAAGGGGTGAGTTAAGGGAACGGCCTTTCTGGGTCGTTTTTTTATTTAACTTTTCCTGTTTGTTCCAAAATGTGTCGTGAAAGTCCGGAATTTTGTAGTAAAAACCTGAAATTATGTAGTGAGCACCCAAATTTACGTTGTGAAACCGTGATTTTATGTAATGGACTCTTATGTAACTCCTCTGTAACCACTCCCAGCTAAAATAGCACCATCTAGTAGTGAAGGAGCGAGTTTTGGTGAGGTGGGAACTGGATTGGCTGGAAAATAGAGCGAGATTATCGCCAAATAAAGCTGCCATAATCGATGTTAAGACTAACGAGACTTGGACTTACGAACAATTGAGCGCACGGGCGAACAATACGGCAGCAAACTTGCAAAACAGAGGCGTAAAAAAGGGCGATCGGGTTGCTCTCTTGGCCCCAAACGATATATGCTATTTTGATTTATTATTTGCCTGTGGAAAAATTGGCGCTATTTTTGTACCGCTGAACTGGAGGCTTTCTGTTCATGAAATAAACGAAATATTGCAGGACTGCACACCGATTCTGATCTGGGTACATGAACAATTTATTCATAAATATGATCAGCTTCCTGGGGAAAAACCACACTCTTTTATGGTCAGAGGCCCTAATTATTCTGAAATTAAATGTCTCCAAAAAATAGAAGAAATTTCTGAAACCGACCCATTAGCGATGATTTACACGGGCGGTACAACCGGCAAGCCAAAAGGTGTTGTGTTAAGCCATCGCTCCATCCTCTGGAATGGGATCAATTCCATTTTGAGCTGGGGGCTGACGGATCAAGATGTCACAGTCAATTATATGCCCATGTTTCATACCGGCGGCTTGAATGCGTTAAGCATTCCCATCCTTATGATGGGCGGGACCGTTGCCATTGGGAACCATTTTGATGCGGCGGAAGCAGTAGAATCCATCAATCGTTACCACTGCACAATCATTCTCCTAGTACCAACGATGTATCATATGTTAATCCAATCGGAAGAATTTAAAAGCAACCATTTTCCTTCTATGAAAGTCTTCTTATCTGGGGCGGCGCCATGTCCCATGCAAATTTATGAGGCGTTTCAAAAAAAGGGCTTGGCTTTTAAAGAAGGATATGGGTTGACAGAAGCGGGACCGAATAATTTTTATATAAGCCCCGAGGAAGCGCAGATAAAGCGCGGCTCAGTCGGCAAACCGATGATGTTTAATTCAATCACTCTTGAAAAGACAGATGGCAGGGAAGCAGCAGCAAACGAAGTAGGCGAACTATTAATCAGGGGCAAGCATGCTTTTTCGTTCTATTGGAATAATGAACAAGCGACGAACGAAACAATGACAGATGGGTGGATCCGCACCGGGGATTTAGCCAGAAGGGATGAACAGGGCTATTATTATATTGTCGGCCGGAAAAAGGATATGATCATCACCGGCGGTGAAAATATTTATCCCTTGGAAGTTGAGCATTGGCTTGCGGAACATCCAGCTATCGAAGAGGCTGCTGTCATCGGCCAGCCAGACGAAAAATGGGGCGAAGTGGTAGTGGCTTTTATAGTTTTTAAGGAATGGAGCATAACTGAAGGTGAACTAAAAACATATTGTGAAGCCAAACTAGGCCGCTATAAAATTCCTAAAAAATTTATTCAAGTAAACGAACTTCCGAAAACCCATGTGGGAAAAATTGACAAAAAGAAATTAAAGGAAATGGCCATCAAAATATAAAGGAGAACCGAAGTGTTCTCCTTTTCTATTGCTGACCCATTTTTTGAGCAAGATTTATGGACGTGTCCGCAACAGTTAAATCAAGGTTCAATTGTTCACTTAAATCATGTGGATGATAAAAGCCTTTTGCCAACATATAGTTTGTTATTTTCTCATGCGTGGCGATTGCTTCGTTTAACTGTTCGCGCAGTGCCGCTTTTAATTCAGGTGTGGCGGTTTCTGTAATCGCTGCAGCATAATTTCTTATAGCCGCTTTGGCTGAAACAAGAAAATCGGTCGCGATGACCTGGTCTGTCAATCCGCCCATGCCCATCAGGTTTTGGATTAATTGATTCACTCATTTTCCCCCCGATTTGTTAAAAACTCCTTTAGTCTTTCGATGTGCCGGATTCCTGCAGCGGCATCAGCCGTAAGAATGGCCTGCAGCTCCTCATCCTGCGCCAATTTACTCATTGTTGCCGTTTTCGTAAGGCAAAGATTTTTAAAAGCGATTATTTCATGGAGATCCACAGTTTCATGGAGTGCTAATCGTTTAATCACATAACTCCCCCCAATCGTACCTAATCGTTCTTTTTTATCGTTTCTATCCTTCCTGATTGTTATACACCTTCTGGTTTTGCATAAAAGAAATTGTCCTATGGAGAAAATAACAAGGTATCAAATTGGAGGTGAATCCATGGACAGGTTGGCTTTGCATGAAACGATGGAAACGCATGAATTAATAAATTTTAAAACTGTCTGCTTATTGAAATCAAAATTAATGCAAGGTGTCTGCTTTGATAACGAATTAAAAGCCTTAATGGCCAAGGATGTAAAGCAGTCCATTCAGGATATGAACGAATTACTTCGATTTTATCAACAAAGCCAGTTACTGCAGTAAAGAGAGGTGAATGGAATGGAGGACTTTTTAGACCCAAGGAATGCGGAAGGGATGCCGAATCTGGCAGATTCAGCAATTGCGATGGACTTTTTGCTGGGCATCAAGACTGGAATCCGGACGTATAGCTTTGCCATTACCGAAACAGCCAACCCGGAGCTGCGGAGGACTTTACATCGGCAAATGGAAGCGGCCATTGATTTGCATACGGAGATTTCAGACCTAATGATAAAAAAGGGATGGTTGAATCCCCATAGCGTTAAAGAACAGTTTCCGGTCGATCTTAAAGCGGCAGAAACTGCCATCCAGATTGCGGAGTTGGATATATATCCTAGTGACACAGATCGCCGCGGGATGTTTGCAACTCCAAACAAATAGGGAGGTGAATAATAAATGAAGGCTGTTACATACCAAGGTATAAAAAATGTAGAGATCAGGGAGGTGAAGGACCCGTCCATTAAAAATGCTGATGATATTATCGTAAAAATCACCACTTCGGGGATTTGCGGCTCTGATTTACATCTCATCCATGCGATGATTCCGAATTTGCCTACCGATTATGTGATCGGCCACGAACCGATGGGGATTGTCGAGGAGGTCGGCCCGGAGGTAACCAACTTAAAAAAAGGAGACCGGGTCATCATTCCTTTTAATGTCAGCTGCGGGCACTGCTGGTATTGTACTCACGACCTTACAAGTCAATGTGATAACGGCAACCCGCATGGTCAAGGGTCGGGCTTTTTCGGCTATTCGGAAACAACGGGCGGGTATGCCGGCGGTCAAGCAGAATATATGAGGGTTCCGTTTGGGAACTTTACACCCTTCAAAATACCGGAAAACTGTGAAGTGGAGGATGAAAAACTGGTCTTACTGGCAGATGTTATGCCGACCTCCTACTGGAGTGTGGACCATGCAGGTGTAAAACCCGGTGATACTGTTATTATTCTTGGCTGCGGGCCAGTTGGCTTAATGGCGCAAAAATTTGCCTGGCTTAAAGGGGCAAAACGGGTTATTGCTGTAGATTATGTGGGCTACCGCCTTGAGCACGCAAAACGCACGAATAAAGTAGAAATTGTCAATTTTGAGGATCATGAAAATGTCGGGGATTACTTGTTGGAAATCACCCAGGGCGGAGCGGATATTGTCATTGATGCAGTAGGGATGGATGGGAAAATGACCCCATTGGAATTCCTAGCTTCAGGGATGAAACTGCACGGCGGGGCGATGGGGGCGGTTGTTATAGCCAGCCAGGCGGTAAGAAAAGGCGGTACGGTACAACTTACCGGAGTTTATGGCGGCAGATACAATGCCTTTCCGCTGGGGGATTTCTTTCAGCGCAATGTGGATATTAAGATGGGACAGGCACCAGTAATACCTTACATGCCGTTTCTGTATGACATGGTAAACAGGGGGGAATTTAACCCATCTGACATTATCACACACGTTCTTCCGCTAGACCGAGCCAAGCACGGTTACGAAGTATTTGATACTAAAACCGAAGACTGCATCAAAGTAATCCTTAAACCTTAAATCATTAAAGAACTTGGGAACTGCCGGACGTAATACTTTACAGCAGCGGGGGCATGCCCCCCGTCAAAGTTTTTTAGAGCAATTCAGCGGCTTTTTCAATAAATAGTTTGGCTAGGATGGATTGGGTTTTATGGATGTTATAGGTGAGATAAAAGTATCTTTCCTCATCAAATCCAGGAATTTCATACATTTTAAGTCTGTTTTGGGCAGCATATTCTCGTGCGGCTATTTCGGAAATAATCGAGATGCCAATATCTTGTATGACAAACTGTATTAAGCTCTGACTGGAATCTGTATAAGCAATAATATTCAATTTATCCTTTGATATTTTATGTTTCTTTAGAACTCTTTCAAGAATGGCATTTGTGCCAGACTCGGAGTTCCTCATAATAAATGGATACTTCAAAATCTCTTGAATGTTTACCGGTTCTGTTATATTCCGTTCATTTGCTGTAATCAGAACAAGCTTCTCCTTTAATAGCGGTATATAGTGAAGTTTATAGCTTTCATACTTTTCTCCTAAGACCCCAACTTCGACGGATCCGTTTAGTACTTTTTCCACGACATTTTTTGAGGAGGACTGGCTAATATGAAACATGGCATTTTCGTAATCTTCTCTAAAACTCTTGACCATTTTCGGCAGAAGGAACTGCCCCGGCACCGAGCTTGCGGCAACCCGAATCATGCCTCGAAGTTCAGTCATTCCTTGTTTTAAATCCATTAAAGCCTGGTCTTTTAAGAGCAATAGTTTAAGCGCCCACTGATAAAGCCGCTCACCGTGGGGAGTCAATATACTTTCACGACCAACGCGATCAAAAAGCTGTACATTCAATGTTTTTTCCAAGGCCTGAATATGGGAACTGACAGTAGATTGACTTAGAAAAATATCCTCAGCGGCCTTCGAAAAGCTTTTATGTTCAACCACCTTAGTAAATACATATAACTGGTGTAAATCCAACGAGAGTTCCTCCTATGTTCCATTCGTGAAACCGATAATCGGTACCCGAATTAATAGATAGTTTAAATATATCATTGATATTTATGAATCCAATATTTCAAGAAGCTAATTTTTTTATTAGGTAGTTTAAAGAGTTCATAAAATTGTCACTTTATCCTTATGATACGAAACAGTAAAGAACCTTTATAAAAATACCAGGCTGCCTAAGATAGCTCAGCAGCCTTTTGCTTTTTTGCTGGTAAATTCAATTTTCGCAAATGAATAATTGAAATTATTGTGGAAAACAATCATTATTAGTGGAAGGTAATACAGAAAGTAGGCGGTTATTTGTCAGAATTTTTATCATTAGGGATTTCAACCACAGTAGTAGATAAATTACTCAGGTATGGGATTGCAACCCCAACACCGATTCAACACCGGGCGATTCCGGTTATTATGAAGGACATGGATACAATTGCCCAAGCACAAACAGGTACAGGCAAGACGCTGGCCTTTATCCTGCCCATCCTTGAAAAATTGAATCGAAATGACGTTCATATTCAAGCCCTTATTGTGACGCCAACGAGAGAATTGGCTTTGCAAATTACGGATGAAATTGAAAAATTGATTCATGATTTCGATGATGTTAATGTTCTAGCTGTTTATGGCGGGCAAGATGTTGACAGACAATTAAAGAAATTGAAGAACCATCCACAGATTGTTGTAGGGACTCCGGGCAGGCTTCTCGATCATATTCGAAGGGAAACAATCCAATTAGCGAATGTATCTTATCTTGTTCTGGATGAAGCAGACCAAATGCTTCATATTGGTTTTCTCAGCGAGGTTGAGGATATCATTAAAGAAACGCCCGCAAGCAGGCAGACCATGCTGTTCTCAGCAACAATTCCTCCTGAGGTTAAAAAGCTTGCAAATAAATACATGCGGACCCCGGAATATATTCAAGTCGAAAAAGTTCAGGGACCCGCTGACAATGTGAAACAGATTGCCATTCATACGATTGACCGTGCGAAGCAGGCAACTCTTATCCAATTAATTGAAACGCATCGGCCATTTTTAGCAGTGATTTTTTGCCGGACAAAACGGAGAGTTTCCAAGCTTTATGAAATTCTAAAAAGCCATGGATTTCCCTGCGATGAGTTGCATGGTGATTTGTCACAGGCAAAACGAGAGCAGGTCATGAAACGGTTTCGGGATGCGGAAATACAATTGCTAATTGCCACCGATGTAGCAGCAAGAGGACTTGATGTAGAAGGTGTAACCCATGTGTTTAATTACGATATTCCTCAGGATCCCGAGAGTTATATTCATAGAATTGGCAGGACCGGACGGGCAGGGACGAAAGGACTAGCTATCACCCTTTATTCTACTAAGGACCGGCCGACTCTTGATTTAATTGAAAAAGAGCTAAATATTAGAATAAATAAACAAAATCTAGGGAATGAGAATAAGGAAAAAGAAACTCAGCGGGACACTTCTGCAAAAAAACGACAAGATGGACAACAAATGAAAAATGTCCATCAAAAGAAAAATGGTGAAAGAAAACATCAGAAGAAGAATTTTGCAAGAAAAAAACCCCATTAATGGGGTTT
>NZ_JBLVQN010000032.1:0-75619 GCF_058323225.1 Neobacillus sp. PVCKKU3 | reverse complement strand
TCACAATAAATGGAGGGTTAATTATGAAAAGAAACGAGTCCGATCTTCCTAAAGAATGGATTGAGTTAGTAAAAGAAGCAATGAAATCTAGTAATACAAAAGAAGATTTTAAGATTTTTTTAGAAAAAGAAAAAGAGAAAAGAAAAAACCAAAAATTTTAGTCAAGTTTATCGCGATTAAAAATTAAGATGCTGTCGAAATTTTTGGATTTTATACCATTTTTTACATACAACTTTTGTATTAATATTTTCTTATGAGACTTTAAAGCTTTATCAGTAAAAAGACTAATAGCTAAAACCAAAATTTTATAGGAGGTTTTATGGAAACAATACTCTCTGCTGAAGAAGAACTAGATAGTGAATGGGTAGACCTCATCTTTGAAGCTCTAAATTTTGGGATTACTGCAGATGAAATTAGACATTTTCTAAGAATTGTCCTCTGACCTGTAAATAAGGTCTTTTTTTTGCTTACATCGCACAATTTTTATTACCAAAACTATTTTAACTATTCCTTTTTCAATTAAACTCCCTTAGTTCAACTAAAAAGGATCACCTGCAAGTGATCCCGAATCCGTTAGTCTTATTTATTGTTCTTTAGTTCAATCAACGCTCGTGCACGTTCCCTAAGAGTAACAAGCTCCGTTTGAACACTATGTATTTTCCTAATCTTTTGTTCAATGATCTCGAGTTCGCCATCGAGGATCTTAATAATTTCAGTCAATTTTGCTTTTTGTTCTTTTGGGTCAGATACCTTTTTATATTCTTCTTTTTGACTTTCTAACATTTCCGTGAGTGATAGGAATTCCTGTAGTTCTTGTAACGTAAACCCTAGTACCTCTTTAGCGACTGTAATTCGCTTTAAGAATTTAATATGCTCCTGTTTATAAAGCCTTGTTCCTCCCCCGCTGCGTTCTGGGGAAGGTAAAATACCCAGCTCTTCATAATACCTAATAGTCCGTTTACTCAAACCAGTCTGATTTGCTACTTCATCAATTTTCAGTAACTCATCCATCAAAAACTGACCTCCTGAACTGTTAAACACTATTATAAATAAATTTTACGTTAACGTCCAATATAATTTAACTAATTTTTCCATATTCCCAAACTAAATAAATGTAAATCCGCGTGAATATTTATTATTGAAAGTCATATATTTTAATGACATTGACGTCAACGTCAAATATTAATGGAGGTGTTGATTGTGTGGCAACTTTGGCTTACAGGTTTGATTGGTATCTGGCTCATCATATCTCCTTGGGTGTATGGTTTCTCCAGTAATGCAGGGGCAATGTGGAATAGTGTTATTTTTGGAATCATCGTCTTCATTCTTGCAATTTGGGTAGGTACGGGTCAGAAAAACAATAAATCCTAGAGGAAGTATAATCGGACAACAATAGCGGGGAATAACCGGAATTCCCCGCTGTTGTGAAATAAAGTTTAAAGAGGATACATTGTACGGTGTGCAATAGAGATAAGATTCATGTAGAAAATATTTCAATTGATCAGAGGAGCGGGCGTTATGGACTTCACCATCCGCAAAATATGTACAAAGATCATTACAGGTGCTCCAAGTGATGTCGAGGACCAGGCTAATGATTTTTTGAGTAAACTTGACCTATTGAATTACGTAGATGTTAAAGTGGCAAATTCGGACAATGGAACCATTTCCGTAGTAATAGTATACAAGGAAGTGCGAAAACTTAATCATACTTAGCTGGCGGGTCGATATATGATGATATCGGTGGCTGCAAAAGAAAAGGTGTAGATTCTGGGAAGAAATGAGCAAACTTAAAAACAGCCGTTAATTTATAAAAGACCAAAAAATACAATTTGATATGTTGTGTGTAAAGTAGTTCCTAGCGTTTAATTTCTCAAGGTTAGGTTTCATAAAGGAGGGTGCCGCCCGAAATTAATAATAGGTTAATAGCCAGATAAAAATATAGCGATATCATGATTAAAGCTAGCTCCCCTTTGTTATGGGAAGTTGGCTTTAATTCCTTAAGTGACGATATACAAATTAAGCTTTTCCCCTTCGCGAGGGATAAGCATTTTTTCCTCTTAATAATAAGAGTGTATTCTCCCAGTCTATCAATATCCGAAGCACGAGAACCGTCCCCATGCTTCGTAAACGCAAGTAAACGATTGAATTTGCCTTAGGCTAACTCCGTAATTTACCCATCTATGTCCAGTCCAGCGATATCCTGATACGGAGTTTCGTCCAATAAATGTCGGTCGAATAGTAATCAAGTTGGAATGGATATACAGATGAATACGCCTCTTGAATATATGGAATGTTATAGTACAGATTGAAATGACTAGGATACATAAAATGCACTCCCCTTTAACTTATTTTCATATCATCCTATTCATTGGGTATCCACCTATAAACTTATCTTAATAAAATAGTGCACTTTAAAACCATATAATTATCATTTAACAATTTTAGCCAATGTTGTTAGATTTCATAAAAAATCTCTTAACTGCCTCATTGACAATTTCATGCTGTTCAATTGACAAGCCATGCCCCGCATTTGGGATCATTTGAGTCGTAAGATTTGGTAGGAGTCCTTTAGCTCTTTCAAGCATTTTGGTTGGGTTATAGATGGTTTCGTGTTCTCCGACAAGTAAGAGTGTCTCAACGGTTAGTTTTTGTAGCTCTTCATCTACAAATACAGAAGGAACAACACGTATGCATGGCACACAGTTCATACCGGATACAATAAATTGACGGAACAGAGTCTCCGCTCGTTCGTCCGGTTGAAAAACTGGACTTACAAACCATTTTATTTCTTTCATAATACGAGTCTCTGATGGGAACGCAATCGCCGGATAGATTTTGAAGAAAAACTTTGGAGTTATTTTGTACATTCCAGAAGCCGGCGCAAGCAGCACTAACCTTTCAACCTTCTCTGGATGATGAATAGCAAAATTCGTACAAAGCCAGCCCCCCATCGAATGTCCCATAAAAATAGCTTTGGACAGACTCAGCCCCGACAAAACATCTTCTAACCAGTTTACAGTATCCTGACGATTTTTAATGATTTCTGTCACATTTCCTTTGCCCACGTCCCCAATCGTATCCAATGCATAAACCCGGTATTTCTCAGCAAGCATTTCGATATTCGGATACCACATTGTTGCACTAAAGGTCATTCCATGAATTAAAATCAGTGGCTCTGCATCCACAGGCCCTGCCGCCACAATATGTGTTTCTCCAAAACGAGTAGGAATCATCAATTCCTCATATGGAACAGGCCACAGCTTTAACGCCTCGTCATACGCAGCGATAAAGGCATCCTTATCCCCTTTTTTCCTAAAAATTGATATATTTTTTGACATGCGGCACCACCTAGAACAATAGTTAATTTATCTTGACTATTCTTGTTTACAAATATCTATTTAAAATAAATTCTCTAATCTCCTACTTTATTCCTGCTTTCACTAATCTGACCTCATGGCTAAATAACAGAACATGGAGTTAAGTTAAATATGATCCAAATGAGGGGGTACTTCTGTATGCAACGGATTAAATTAATGTTATTCCATTTTTTAAAACAACCTTTATGGTTTAAGATGTCAATCAGCATAACTTTTCTCATATCTGTTGTTTTTAGCAGTTCTTTCTTTTCTGATCATCACTATTTTCAAAGTCTTTCAAAATTATCTGCCAGTATCTTCTTTTGTGCGTTTGGTATAAATATGAAAAGTAATATAAAAATTTCTATCCTTTTCTTCAGTTTGGCTATTGTTTGTATAATTTTAAGTGTCATCTCAATAATTTAGTTAGTTTTAAGTCATATACGCATACAAAAATTTATTACCAAGCTTTATTCATTTTTACATACTTTCTCTTGGTACAAACTTCATCTTCTTAAACATCTATAACAATAAAAATCTAACAATGATATAATAAATTCACACAATTCTTGTAATGGAGAGAAAAAACTATGCTAAAGACCCAGAATATATATGTAAGATTACTAACATTAAATGACGCTAATGATGTTCTTCAGTTTGAAATTGATAATCAAGAATTTTTTCAAACCTATACAATGAAACGCCCTTCTGATTATTACACGATAGATTTTCAAACAGACCTCATAAATCAAAAAATAGAAAAGGCAAAAAATGATAATGAATACAATTTTGGGATTTTTAAAACTGATACCGACGAACTTATTGGAACGATTGGACTCTATCGCATTTTACGTGATCCTTTACAGAGTGCCATAATCGGCTACAGTTTAAGTAAGAATCATAATGGTAAAGGTTATGCAACAGAGGCCGTAAAACTTGTATTAGACTATGCATTTAATACCCTTAAATTACATAGAATTGAAGCTGGTGTTATGCCACATAATATTGGTTCAATTAGAGTGTTAGAAAAGGCGGGGTTTGAAAAAGAAGGCATTTCTAAGAGCAATGTTAAAATAAATGGTAAATGGGAAGACCATCAGGTATTAGCCATAATAAATCCTAAAGAATAAAAAATTAATCCACTCCAATGGAATTAGTGGATTTTTCTATTTAGATATTAAATAATATTTTTAATAAAAGCACAAATCATCTAATTGAACTTTCCTGTTCACGCTGAAATCATATGATTTAATTAAAATCCTCTTCAGTTAAGTCTGTATTCACACCAATAGCGGCTCTACTGCCCTGGGCGGCGGCAATAATCACTTGTGAAGGTGCGATAACCGACGTATCACCTGCAGCATAAACACCTTCAATATTTGTCCTGCCGAACTCATCAGTTCTAATTCCGCCAAGCTGGTTTAGTTCGCATCCTAAAGATATTCCAAAAGGCGATGCCTGAATCCATTCGGGTGTCACAAATCCACCATCCCTCTTTTCTATCTTATCATCCTCCAAAATGACAGCTTCTAGAAATCCATTTTCACCAACGAGTGTTTTGATATTTTGTTCAAATACCTTTATTCCTTTTCTTTGAAGCACTTCTTTTTGCTGGGAGGTTAAAACTTTGTGTCCATTGGTACATACGATTAAATCTTTGCTCCAATTATAAACAATTTTAACCATATGGAAAGCAGATGGTAGTTCTGATATCACGATAAGCGGACGGTCTTTCAACTCCCATCCATCACAATAAGGACAATTAAAAAGGCTTTTTCCGTAATAATCCATTAGGTGTTCCACGGACGGATGGATTTCCTTTAAACCAGTCGCTAATAGAACTTTCTTCGTTTCAATACATTTCCCGTCTTCTGTTACGAGTTCAAATAACATTCCCTTTTTTTCAACGTTAGTAATTTTTTCATTTTTAATCGTAACAGAAGGATATTTGGCTATGTCTTGGTGAGCCATTTCTCGAAATTCCCTTGGTTTAATTCCATCTCTGGTTATAAAGCCATGTGACTCGTGGGTCACCGCATTTCTCGGAGAATTATGATCGAATAATGCCACATTCCTTCTTGCCCTGCCTAATACAAGTGCAGCGTTTAAACCAGCTGGTCCCCCGCCGACAATTACACAATCAAACATAATATACACTCCTTTTAATTATGTGGACAGTTAATTATTTGTCTATCCTCTTCATCTACTCCCATATTGTACTCAGCTTGAAGATGTGGAAAGCCGCATTCTTTTTGGAGATGACCGCTGAATTTCGTGGATCCTCCGCAGGGTTATTTTTTGATTCTGTATCAGGTTTTGTAAAATGAATGGGTTCCTCTATTCGCAGAACAAAATATAAAAGGTCACAGTTCATGAATAAAAAGAATTTATTGCTTATCACCAAAGTAAAAAGGCTAGAATCCTTGATACATCAGGAATTCTAGCCTAAATTAGTTTATTTCATTTCTTCACAATCTTACCTTTGAAGCACGAGAACCGTCCCCATGCTTCATTACCGTTACATTGCAGTTATTCCGCCATCCACGATAAATTCTGCGCCAGTTGAGTAGCTTGATTCATCAGAAGCTAAGTAAAGAACAAGGTTGGTTACTTCTTCTGGCTGTGCAACTCGTTTTAAAGGAATATGTTTTGCGAATTCCTCTACCGCTGCTTTTGTGTCTTCCTGCACGACCATAGGAGTTGCAATCACACCTGGATGTACAGAATTGACACGGATACCATAGTGTGAACATTCCATCGCTGCTGCTTTTGTCATGCCGCGAACAGCGAATTTTGTATCTGTATAGCCGACAGCACCGCCAACAATACCATTGATGGAAGATATGTTCACAATAGAGCCACCACCAGCTTTTTGCATGGATGGAATAACTGTTTTCATGCCTAAGAATACAGATACTTGATTGATATCCACGATGCGACGGTATTCTTCTTCTGTAGTTTCTAGTATTGATTTCGCCATTGTAATACCAGCGTTGTTTACTAAGATATTGACTGGTCCAAATTTTTCTTCTGCCTTAGCAACAACGTTGGCCCAATCTTCAGCACTCGTCACATTTTGTTTTAAAAACAATGCATTTTCACCTAATTCACTTGCGAACTGGCTGCCTTTTTCTTCATTTAGATCAGTTAAAACAACTTTTGCTCCTTCTTCAACAAAGCGTCTAGCGTGAGCTGCACCCATACCTTGTGCAGCACCAGTGATAATTGCAACTTTTCCTTTTAAACGAGCCATAGAGATTCTCCTCTTCCATTACTATATTTTTGCTTCGCATATTTATTTGTCTAGTTGATAATACTTTTAGGGCTTCTGATAGCCCTTAAATAGACGATATGAGACTAAAATGATAACTTTTTATTACTTGAAATGTTAGCTAATAATTTTTTTTGAATTTCAATGTAGTTTGAAAGTTCTTCCTCAGAAAGAATACTAAATAATTCGTTATGAATTTTTTCTCCAATCGCTTCAGCTTCTTGTAAAGCATTTATTCCTTTATCTGTGATTTTGAGATAGACCGTCCTTCGATCACTTATATCGTAAGTTCTTTCTATCAATTCAAGCTTAACAAGTTTTTCTGCCATATTCGTGATCGTACTTTTCGAATATCCTAATGCTTCGGTTAAATCAATTTGTTTTAAAGGTCCCCTGGCTTCTATTTCGGCTAAAACAACAATTGTTGATATACCAATTGAGTAAGAAAATTCGTTTGTAAATCGAACAATATTTTCATTGGTTATTTGTGAAATCATATGTGTTAGATTGAAAATATTATTATGACTGTCCATTTAAAACTCCTTCTAGCTAACGTATTTGGATCAACCCCCATCTACCCATGAAAGTTTGACCTGTATTTTATTTTGAATCTGGAAGCCAATGATACATAAACATTTAAATGTTTATCTGTGAACATTATAAATTCTAAATGTTTATATGTAAACTATATTTTATCGTAACATGTAACTTTGTGTCGAATAAGGATTGATGGTTGATTAACAAAGCTCCTTCAACTCCGGTACCTTTGAATGAGTTATCGTGGCAATAAAACCGTCCACGTGAGTTTACCAGCTAGAACACAGCTTTGTTAGCAATCGTGCTCCACAAAGATTTGTTCAGCTGGTAAGTATTTCAATATGATTAATTCTTATTCAAATGATAGATAAGTTGTACAACGCCAGAGGAGAACGTTCTTGTATCAACCAGTTTTAAATTCATCCTCTGTTTAATATCAATAAACAACGGTTTTCCTTCTCCCAAAATAACCGGGTGAACCGATAATCTAAATTCATCAACAAGCCCTAAATTGATAAAAGTCGTAATAAGACTTGCCCCTCCATATAACCAGATGTCTTTGCCGGGCTTATTCTTTAATTTATTGACTTCTTCTTGAATATGATCGTTGATGAAGATGGCTTTATTATCAGTACCTTTTTGCGTTCTGGAAAACACGTATTTCTCTTTGCTATGAACTAACTCCCAAATTTCTTTATCGGCATCAGAATCTTCAATACCTGGAGTAAATTGTCCCCATAAATCGTAGCTTTTTCTTCCATACAGAATCGTATCAATTTGATGTAAGAAATCAATAAACCCCATCTCAGAATCCATGATGCACCAATCAATTTCCCCATTTTTTCCTTCAATAAAACCATCTAACGTAACGGCTAAATCTAATAGTATTTTTCTTGATCCTGTGGTATTGGACATCCGTTCTTCCTCCCTTTAAAATGGCAGCCTACTAATGTGTATTTTGATATTAACAGATAATGGACTTGAACTAAACCGTCTCTTTGTATCCCCGGCAGCCTTAATTTGAGCCAGATTAATTCATTCTTTGTAATGATAGTAATGAAAACTTAAAACAACGATGACAAGCTTTGCAGCATAGAGATAAAAAAAACAAGAAATTAACTTTTAATTGAAGGAGGTTTTTATGGTGAGTATTTTAGCGAAAATCACCTGTAAATTAAAAGGTCATGTTTATGAAGAAAACAATAAGAGACCTGATGGATGGGGATATATAGCAACTTGGTTTGTATGTAACCGATGTGGCGAGGAAAAAGTAGTCACGGAGCGAGAGGATGAAGTTTAATGCTGGCGATGCCTGGTTATTGCTCATGACTTTATCTTATTTTTTCTCATTTGGTTTCCGTTATTTGTAAAAAGCCGAAGATAGGTAAGAACTTGCCTATCTTTCGGCCGACTGATAATTGGTATTTAAGGACTTAAATAATTCATTACCGCTGAGAAATAAAACTTGGCAAAATTAACTAAGCTTTTTTCGCTGTTTATATAAATAAACCCTTTCCGAAAAAAGACTAATAACCAAACCGAAAATGATTGGCAGCAATGAACCAGTTGCCATAAAAAAACCATTTGCGTTATTTGTATATTCGTAATGAAACATGAACATAGGAATAGTAAACACATAACCAATTAAGTAAAGGAAGGCAGTTGTTAAAACGAACGGCCCAAAAGTTATGATGAAACTCTTTAAATTCATTCCCATCACCTCTACAGAATATATTAGCAAACTTTTCCATTTCCTACATTATACATTTATTCAAAATTGCATATTTTTGTCTGTATGTACAGAAAATCCCTTCTTGATAATCGTTTCTTGACAACACTATTATGCCAAATTGGTGGTCTCAAACCGTCCCCAAGATTTCTAGCATTCATTGAAGCACGAGAACCGTCCCCATGCTTCAAAGGCACGGGAACCGCCCCGTGCCTTAATTTTGCTTATTCTTTTACGACTAGCTTGAGTGGAGCTGGGATGTTTTTAGGAACTTTCTTTCCTTTGAGTACGTCTATGCCGGCATCGATTGCAAGCTTTCCGATTAAATCGGGCTGCTGCGCAACGGTCGCTTCCATTTTTCCTGCTTTGATTGCATTTAGGGCGTCGTCGTTACCGTCAAAGCCAATGACCATGATGTCTTTACCAGAACTATTGATCGCTTCAATAGCACCGAGTGCCATTTCATCATTATGAGCAAAGACTGCCTTAATATCAGGGTTTGCTTGAAGCAGGTTTTCCATAACGGTTAATCCCTTGGTACGGTCGAAGTCAGCAGATTGTTTTGCTGTTACTTTTAATTTCTGATCCGCAATATTATGGAAACCTTTTCCTCTTTCACGTGTTGCAGACGCACCTGGCACACCTTCAAGTTCAGCTACTTGAACATTTTCCCCTAGTTTCTTGACAATATAGTCTGCGGCCATTTCTCCGCCCTTTATATTATCGGAAGCTACTAATGTGGCAACCTTCCCTTTTTCTGCCGAACGGTCGAGCGTAACCACCGGAATTCCGATCGTGTTAGCAGATTGAACCGCGGTGGAGATCGCTGCAGAATCAGTTGGATTAATTAGCAATAGATCTACACCCTGCTGAATTAGATCCTCAACATCATTGATTTGTTTAGCAGAGTCATTCTGCGCATCGACTACTTTTACTTGTACGCCTAATGCCTTTACCTCTTTTTGAACACCATCTCTTAATGAAACGAAGAATGGGTTATTTAAGGTTGAAACAGATAAACCAATCTTAATATCTTTTAAATCCGATTTTTTTGCCGGCTTTGCCCATTCAGGAGGCTGCATGGAACAGGCGCCCAGTAACAATAGTGACAGTGATATAAGTAATACAGCTAATTTTTTCATGAAAAATCCGCTCCTTATGCTGATTTCTTCCGGTCAAGTAAGACAGCGATGGCAATAACAATCCCTTTTACTACCATTTGATAGAAAGAAGATACACCTAAAAGATTCAAGCCGTTGTTTAACGTACCAATGATTAAGGCACCAATCAGCGTTCCAAAAATTCTTCCCTTACCACCGGATAAGCTTGTCCCGCCTAATACAACCGCCGCAATGGCGTCCAGTTCATAAGATGTACCTGCTGTTGGCTGTGCGGAATTCAACCGTGATGTTAAAATCGCCCCTGCCAGTGCAGACAGTAAACCAGTCAGACCGTAAATCATCACTTTAACATTGGACACTTTAATACCTGAAATAATAGCCGCCTTTTCATTGCCGCCAATCGCATATGTTTTTCGTCCAAATGGTGTTTTATGAAGAATAATATACAATATTACAAACATGATAATCATCGTTACAGCTGGAACAGGTATTCCCATGAAATATCCTCGGCCAAATAACTGGAATAAATAATTATCGCCAAGCCCTGTGATTGGATTCCCTTTTGTATAAACAAGTGTTAACCCTCTAAAAACAGTCATCGTTGCCAAGGTGGCAATGAATGGGGCCATTTTTCCTTTTGTAATCAAGAGACCGTTCACGATTCCCATGATGCCGCCAAGTAAACAGCCGATAATAATCGCTAAGATTGGGTCAAGACCAGAGACAATCATTCCTGCCGTTAAAGCACTTCCTAGCGCAAGAATCGACCCTACGGACAAATCAATGCCCCCTGTTAAAATAACAAATGTCATCCCAAAAGCAATCAGCGCATTAATCGCGACTTGGCGCAATAAATTTAATATATTTAAAGGTTCTAAGAAACTTGGGTTTAGTACTGAAACAATCACAAATAAGATAATAAGTCCGAGCAGCGGCCCAAGCTTTTGTGTTACCGTATTCAAAAATTTCCCCTTGCCGGCTTTAGCAGTTTCATTGATTGCGTTCATCTCATTGACCTCCCGTTGCCAATGTCATAATTTTTTCCTGAGTTGCTTCATCTTTTTTCAATTCATCAGTAATTTTTCCTTCATGAACAACGAGGATTCGGTCGCTCATTCCCAACACTTCCGGTAACTCTGATGAAACCATAATGATTGCTACCCCGCGGTCCGTCAGTTCATTCATTAGCTGATAGATTTCTCTTTTCGCCCCGACATCTACCCCTCTTGTCGGTTCATCTAGGATTAGCACTTTCGGACTAATGCCAATCCACTTGGCGATGACCACTTTTTGTTGATTTCCCCCTGACAAATTCCCAACGGCAAGTTCTGCAGATTCCGTTTTGACTGTCAGTCGTTTGATCAGCATATTTACAAAATCTTTTTCGCTAGTTTCATTAATAATGCCTTTAGGCGCAAAACTGTATAAAGATGGCAAAACGATATTATCCTTTATGGAAAAATCCAAAATCAAGCCTTCATCTTTTCGGTCTTCTGTAATAAAACCAATTCCAGCCTTTACGGCCTGGTCAGGTTTTTTGATGACGATTTTCTCACCGTTCAGCCAAATCTCGCCGCTGTCAAATGGATCTAGTCCAAAGATGGCCCGCATAATTTCCGTTCTTCCAGCTCCCATTAGACCGGAAACACCAACAATTTCTCCGGAACGAACTGAAAAATTCACATTCTGGAATACTCCGCGCTTTGTTAATCCTTTTACTTCTAGGATGGTTTCGCCCGGCTTCGAATTCCGTTTAGGGAATCTGTCCGTTAATTCCCGGCCTACCATTTTCTTTACAACCTCATCAAAATTCGTATCGCGAATGACCTTGGTATCCACCGTCTTGCCATCTCTCATGACGGTAATCCGGTCACAGATAGCAAATATTTCTTCCATCCGGTGTGAAATATATACAATCGATACCCCTTCCTTTTTCAAGGAAGAAATGATTTCAAAAAGTTTAGTGATCTCTCTTTCGGTCAATGCAGCAGTTGGCTCGTCCATGATAATAACCTTGGCATCGGTCATCAAGGCCTTAGCAATTTCAATCATCTGCTGTTCCCCAACAGAGCAGCTACCAGCCTCTTGATCTAAAGGAATCGTAACCATCAACCGGTCAAACTGTTTCTTGGCAAGCGCCTTCATATCCTTCGTTCTCAGCAGTCCAAGAGGACTCTTCAGTTCTTTCCCGATAAATAAATTTTCTAATACGGTCATATCCGGCCAAATGTTTAATTCCTGGTGGATAAAGGTGATCCCGTTTTGCTCGGCTTCTTTCGGATTTTTAAAATAGGTCTCTTTTCCATCAATCATGATGGTGCCTTCGTCACGAGAATGAAGCCCTGTCAGGACATTCATCATCGTTGATTTGCCAGCCCCATTTTCCCCCATTAAGGCGTGGACTTCTCCATCCAGCAGTTCAAAATTTACTCCTGTTAACACTTGATTGGACCCAAAGGCTTTATGGATGTTCTGCATCGAAACTCGCATTTTTTTCACCTCATTCTTTTAAAAAAACACACCTGATTGTAAAATACAGTTTGCATATGGCGTAATTTCACCTGTGCGAATGACGGCCTTCGCCTTTTTCGTTAGCTGCTTAAAATCCTCGTGTGTAACCCGTTCCACATCAATTTCGGTAAATTTGTTTGTTAAATATTTTTCTGTTTGCGGATTGCCCGCTTCTATTTCAGAAGCAATAATACACTTTTCAATGACCATATCGTCTGCAACTGCATCCAACACCTCTTGAAAGGAAGGCGTACCAGGTTTAAGTGCTAAATCAATTCTAGCCACTCCTTCTGGAATCGGTAATCCTACATCCGCGATAACAATAAAATCGGTATGGCCAAGGTCAGTTAATACTTTGGTAATATGGCTGTTTAAAATTCCATGGCGTTTCATTTACATACTCTCCTCTACTTCTTCACGTGTTGGCATCCCGCCCTGTGCACCAAACTTTGTAACCGATAGTGATGCCGCACGATTGGCAAATCGAATACTTTCTTCAAAGCCTTTTCCCTCTGCAAGGGCAACAGCAAATGCAGCGTTAAAGGTATCTCCTGCACCTGTTGTATCAACAACCCCAACCGGATACGAAGGAACAAGGACCTCCGTTTTGCCATTATGGAAGCGTACACCGTTTTTTCCTTCAGTGATAAATACTTTGTTTGGATATTCTAATAGCGCCTCATGCAAATCTTTATGGCCAAAAAGGACTGATGCTTCATGCTCATTCGGTGTAATATAGGCTGCCTTTTCGATGACTTCCTTGCGAATTGGGCGTGCCGGCGCAGGGTTTAATAATAGCCGCACCCCGAATTCATGGCATTTTCCGCTGACGTATTCCACTGTTTCTTCAGGGATTTCCTGCTGAATAAGGACAATATCAGATTCGCGGATGACATCCAGGGCCTTTTCGACAAATTCAGGTGTTACATAATCATTTGCACCCTTTACCACAATGATGCTGTTATCACCTTCTGCTAGGGTAATGTGGGCAGTTCCGCTCTCCATATCTGTAACCGGTTCCACATAATTGGTTAACACATGATTTTTCTTAAAATTTTCAAGGATTGCTTTTCCGAATGCGTCGTCCCCGATACACCCGACCATATATACCTTTGCACCCAATCTGGCGGCGGCAACGGCTTGGTTGGCTCCTTTTCCCCCAGGAACCGTTTTAAACGATTCTCCTAAAATAGTTTCTCCTTTACCCGGTCTTTTGGGGGCCGTCACTACTAAGTCCATCGATGAACTTCCGATTACGGTTATTTTAGCCATTCTCCTCAACCTTTCTAGTCGTTTGCCTGTCAATAAAGGTAACGGGCAATTGAATATTTTTTTGCTCAATGAGCTCATTATTAATAATTGCAATTAATAGTTTTGCTGCTTCTTTTCCCATATCATACGCCGGCTGCCGAATGGTCGACAACGGCGGGAACAGCAAGCTGCTAAGCGGGATATCATCATAGCCGATAATTTGCAGTTCACCTGGAATGGAAATGCCTCTTCTTAACGCTTCATGCAAAATGGCAGCAGCACCAAGATCATTACCGGCAATCACACCGTCTGTTTCAGGAAATTTATCAAATAGTTCCTGCGCTGTTTTTTCAGCATCAGTAAAAGTAAACGATGCGGTGGTCATGACATTAAAATTGACATTGGAATTGCATAGCTCATCGATTGCCCCTTTAAATCGATCCTGAGCTGTCTTCAATTCCATAGGCCCTTTAAGCAGAGTGATCCGCTTACTCCCCCTTTTAACGATTTCTTGTGCCGCCATTTTTCCACCGGTCAATCCATCTGCATAAACAGAGGGATGTTGACTGGAAGTCCGGTCAAGAAATACAACTGGGAAGCCAAGACTCTCATAGTAGCTTGTTTCAGTTTGATTGGTTGCTGCGATGAGACCGATTACATTATTTTGTTTAAATGTATGGATATAATCAAGTTCTTTTGCTGGGTTCTCATCCGCATTTCCAATGATCAGCCGAAAACCGTGCTCCTGCATCGTGTCTTCAACCCCACGTGCTAACTCAGGAAAAAATGGATTTCGAATATCCGGAAGCAATAAACCGATTAACCTTGATTTTTTCTTATATAACGACCTTGCCACTTCATTTGGCTTATAATTTAATTCCTGAATCGCTTTATTGATTAGTTTCCTAGTATCTTCATGAACATATCCCTTATCATTTAAAGCTCTGGAAACTGTCGCTACAGATACTCCAGCTTTTTTGGCAACATCCCGTATTGTAGCCATTTAGTTTCACCTCTTATGTGTAACCGATTACACATAAAGATTAACACATCATATTTTATTATGCAACAAGAATAATGTCGAAATGTCTCGATTTTTTGTTTGGCATATTTATATTAAGGATATGATTTAAACCAAATAGTCCTATCATCATCACTGTTTTTTATATACAACAAGCTTGATTAGTGCAACATGCGACCAAAAGACTCTATATGGCTACATGTCGCGAAGCGACCGTATTATTGAACCCTTGTCCCCTTTATCGTAAGTACATATCCTCCCATTCTTTATGCTATAATTTGGAGGGAAAATAAAGACAGAGGTGACCATTCTTGGCAATACATGTTGTCCTATATCAACCAGAAATACCGTCAAATACGGCAAATATTGCACGTACTTGTGCCGCAACGGATACAGCCTTACATTTAATCCGGCCACTTGGTTTTTCAACAGATGAAAAAATGATAAAACAAGCAGGTTTAGATTTCTGGCAGTCTGTTAACATAACGTACTATGACTCATTGGATGACTTTTTTTCAAAAAATCAAGGTGAGTTTTACTATATTGAAACGTTTGGTGAAAAAGCACATTCATCCTTTGATTTCAGTGATGTTTCAAAGGAACATTATTTTATGTTTGGAAAAGAAACAACGGGTTTACCAAAAGATTTACTAAGAACACATAAAGATCACTTTCTGAGGATTCCAATGAATGATCATGTTCGTTCACTGAACCTTTCGAATACAGCTGCGATATTGGTGTATGAGGCTTTGCGTCAGCAGGGATTTCCTAAATTGCATTAAAAAAATCTTCCTTATTTGGAAGATTTTTTCGATTAACTAAACAGAAAGTAAACTGCGTGTATTTGTCACCACCCTATTCCATACTGGGTCATATACATTATTTTACTATTTATCTAACTAATTTAATGATCCTAATTGCTTGATTGTTGGACTAAGATTTACTAAAAAGTAAGCTTCTCTCAGCCTTCTAAATGGTTCACTCCCTTGTAAATAAGCTTGACCACCGGAATAGAGCATGTCGGCATGGACCACTTTCAAGGTCAATTTAGCTATTTCTAAGCGTGTTAACAATATTTCCTTCCAAATAAGTGATAGATCTAAGTTATCTGCATGTTTATATGCTTTTTCGCGAATGCACTGTAGCTCTTCAATCAATTCCTTTGGCTGCGGTTCTAAATGTTGATTAACTTCAACATCCCTGGAATAACTCTTTTCAATAGATTTAAGAGAAGCATAAGATACTCCTATTCCCAGAGGAATTTGGTAGAGTGCTAATGTTGGTCGTACTTTTTGTATAAATGAGTCTGCTTCTTCGGTGATAATCCAATTATCTAGAACGTACACATTATGAAAGGAACAAGAGTAAGTAGCACTACCATTTATACCAACAAAATTTGTTTTACTTTCTAACGCTAAACCTTCAATTTTTACAGGTATAATAGACATTATTCTCTGGTGGTGATTTAGAGATGCTAGGATAACAAACCAGTGATCGTCCTTCAAATTTGAAACGCTAGGTAAACTGCCATTTATAATAAATCCCCCATCAACTCTTTCGGCTTTAAGTCTGATAGGTTCCAGCCCAGCATAAAATTTTAATGCATTGGACAAACCAGTCCCTACCAGTTTATCTCCTGATTCTAATAATGGTAACAAATTGTTATTAATAAAAGGATTGGTGCTCAATCTCACAGACGCTAGACCGGCTAAATGACACCATAATGTAAAAGCTGTTGTCATGCAATACTTCGCCGTTTCTTCAATTAAATACATCTCTCTATAGCTGACATGTTCCTTCAGTAAACCGTTTAATTGGAAAAAACCAGCTTTACCAACCTCATTCAGAAATTCTTTCGGAAAATATGCATTTTCATCTATTTGTCTAATAAATGGTTTTAGATATTCATTAATGATTTGTTTTAAAACTACCTCATCTTTATTTGTGATCACATTTGCACCCCTTACACTGATAGGATATTTCTATTTACTCCACTCGATGCTCTCTTGCTTCTCTTTTTATTAACTATTAAATGGTATATATTCTTTGATAACTCGAAGTGTGTTTAATTGTTCATCCTCTGCACCTTGAACAGGAAGACCGGCTTCGATATTTTTTCTGGTATATACTAAATTATCTTCCGTTATAATTTCACCCGGTATAAAAATTGGAATTCCAGGTGGGTAAACCATTACAAACTCTGCAATGATTCTTCCAACAGACTGTTCAAATGGAATCACTTCTGTTTCAGCGTAAAAAGCATCCCGTGGTGTTAAAGCCAACGAAGGAATTTCAGGTAACAAGACCGAACTGCTTATATTCATGTCCGCTTGAACTTTATATTCCTGTGACAATAAAGTTAATGCTTTTATAAGTGTGTGTAAATCTTCCTGAGTATCTCCAGGAGTTACAATACAAAGGATGTTGTACAGATCGGACAATTCGACTTCAATATTAAATCGATTTCGCAGCCATTTTTCAACATCATATCCTGTAATTCCTAACTCTTTTACAGATATTAAAAGCTTGGTAGGATCCATCGCGACAGCTGCACTTGATTCGAGAATTTCACGCCCCATACAATAAAGATGAGGAATTTCATTAATTTTCGAACGTGTTTCTTCTGCTTTTCGAATCGTGTCCGTAAGCAGTGCTTGTCCTTCTGTAGCTAATGATTTTCTGGCAACATCTAATGACGCTAATAATAAATAAGAAGTCGAAGTTGTCGTTAACATACTCAAAACCGCTTGCACCCGTTTCGGTGAAACAAGATTTCCCCGTAAATTTAGAATGGAGCTCTGAGTAAGGGAACTGCCTAATTTGTGCACACTAGTTGCAGCCATGTCAGCCCCTGCCTCCATGGCAGATAACGGCAGTTCCTTATGGAAATGAATATGCGCTCCATGGGCTTCATCTACAAGAACCGGAATGTTTCTAGAATGTGCAATGTTGACAATTCTTCCTAAATCCCCAGAGATTCCATAATAGGTTGGATTGATAACAAGAACAGCTTTTGTATCCGGGTGTAAAACTAATGCACTGTCAATGGAATCTGGTGTAATCCCATGAGAGACACCAAACTTGGAATCTACTTCCGGATGAATAAAAATAGGAACTGCACCTGAAAAAACGATCGCACTCATGATTGATTTGTGAACGTTTCGCGGTACAAGAATTTTATCACCCGGTGCGCAAACAGACATAATCATGGTCATTATGGCCCCGCTCGTACCCTGAACAGAGAAAAAGGTATAATCCGCACCGAATGCTTTTGCAGCCAACTCTTGTGACTGTTTGATGATTCCTTTTGGAAGATGTAAGTCATCAAGAGGTCCAATGTTGATTAAATCGATTG
The DNA here is from genome assembly GCF_058323225.1 of Neobacillus sp. PVCKKU3. Classification (NCBI taxonomy): domain Bacteria; kingdom Bacillati; phylum Bacillota; class Bacilli; order Caryophanales; family Bacillaceae; genus Neobacillus; species Neobacillus sp. PVCKKU3. The sequence continues at coordinate 57,467 of NZ_JBLVQN010000032.1, read as the reverse complement.
AAAGTGCATTTTCTCCAATAAATTCTCTAAACTCAGGATCCATTCCATTCCCTTTTTTATGCCCGGGAATATGGAATTGGATTGGATTTTTTTCTGCATGATTTTTTAAAGCCGTAAATAACGGAGTTTCAAATTGGTTTACCAATTCTTTTCTCACCCTTTCTCATCTTGCAAAGTAAAGTGAATCATAGTTGTAATAGATGATGAAAGTGTTCTCTTGAAACATACTTTCCTAACCCATCAAGTATTTTTGTATCAATAGACTTTACTTTTTACTCCCTTATTAATAGTTCATTTATTCCTGTATAGATCAATTCAAAAAGTTCTTCTAAATCCTCTTCTTCAACACAAGAAAAAGCGATTCTTAAGTCAGTTGCGTTAATGGCTATAGTACCTACTCCATATTCGTCCAACAAATGAAGTCTCAACTTTTCAGCATCAACATTTAATAGCTTCAAACACATAAAATATCCAGAGTTAAATGGATAAAATCTCCAAACTCTCTTGTACCTTTCCTGGCTGACAATCTCTTTTACCTTTGTTGCTCTTTTATTCATGACTTCAAACTTTTCACGTTTTTCTATTTCAAATTCTTTAGATTGCAATGAATGTAAAACAATTGTCTGAGATAGGTGGGAACTACTAGAAATCGTCCCACGGATTAGACCTTTTGTTTTCTGTTCCAATATTTCTAAAATTTCTGGACTTTCAGCGGCAAAGGTGATAAATCCAACTCTTAGGCCCCACACATAATTTTCTTTTGTTGCCCCATCTACCTTTATAGGCAATATTTTGGGATGCAGTCCAGCTAATCTCCCAAATAAAGATTCTTTTACCGAGTTTTCGTAGAAAAGCCCGAAATAGGCATCATCAAGAATAACAGCTACTTTAATACCCGATTCTGCCGCTTCCTTAACCACTGAAATAATTCCGTTAACTTCCTCTTCTCCAGGGGTATATCCTGTAGGGTTATTCGGAAAGTTCAGGATAACAATTGCCTTACCTGCATCCTGTTGTACCATTAAACATTCTCTGAACGCAGAAACATTGAATTTTTCGTATTCGTCAAAAAGCTTAAATGTCTTAAGAAGGCCTCCCCTTCGAACATGAAAAATAGTTTGATAGTTTCCCCAATATTTATCCGGCAGGATAATGGTGTCATTCTCATCAACAAATAGGTCCGCTGCAAGACTCAAACCATGGGTCAAGGCATTGGTTACATTAGGTAGTCCAAAACTTTTATCCTCTAGGGATGGATTTTCCCGCAGTAATTTCTCCTTCCAACCCAAACGCAATTCTAATTTTCCGGAAGGCGGGGCGTACGGATAAATATCCTCTGGGGAATAACCTTGTAATGATTCCTGTATATGTTCAAAATGCATTGGCATATTCTTTTCAGTAGCAATTCCTATTGTTGCATTAAAACGAGTAGCCTTTTTGCTTGCTTCAGCACTTTGACTTAAGATACCTTTTGGATAGTATAGCTTCTTGCCCAAATTAGATAATAAATCATATATATTTGAATTATATTTAATTGAATCATCATTTAGCTTCTTGGCGAGTTCGTTCATTTTATCTCTCCTCCTTAAAGTTAACTAACCTTAATTTTAAAGTATGGAACTAAGTACTTCTTTTAATATTGTATTCTCTTCGCACCGTTTGTAATAATTTAATTCTCAGGGGACAGTTCTAGACAGGATGCGATCGCCTTCTTTAACTCAATGGCATGTGCATCCGGATAACGATTAAGCTCTGTAAGACTACCAGAGATTGCTTTAATGGTTTTAGGTGATGGTCCGAGAGGGTTCTCATTAGATGCTAGTTTTATTACCCTTTTTAACCCTAATTCTTTTTCCACTTCCCATAATGGTTTACCTGGTATATAAGGCTTTATGTTATCCAATGCCTTACGATTTTTTATTTGACCTGATCTCGTTCATAACCTATCCCCACAATCAATTTAGTATTGAATTTATCAACATTTGAATAATTAAATAGACTGGGTGAGTTTCTATTATTGAAAATCAAATGGTAAAGATGAATTTTTGTGAACACATTCACACAATAACCGATAATATTAATAGAACCTGTTGTTTCTTCAAATACACAATTCAATAATAAAGGAATTAAAAATTTTTTAATCATCCACTTATACTCTTTTTTAACCATCCATTTCTAAAAAAAGATAGATTCATTCCTGATATAGGAACTTTTTGTAATAATGCAAATGGATGGTAATAAAAACTGATGATTGGATGATGTAAAAAGTGATAACCCTTTATAAAATTAGATTAGTATACAATGGGTCTACTTGTGCAGAATGCCAAAAGGTTAATATTGTATAAGCCAAAAGAGGGGAAAACACAGATTATATATGGAATAGGGGGAATCTATTATCTTTAAAGACTTAAACCATAAAAATATTTCGGCAGGTATGGTTGCGGGAATATTCGTCATAACAGGTCCGACTGCTCTTATATTGGAAGCATCTTCAAACGGAAACTTCAATACAACACAGTCGATTTTATGGATATTTGCAGTCTACGTTTTTGGCGGGTTATTCGGAATTATTCTTCCTTTGTATAGTAAGATACCAATTGTTGGAGGCCATACACTTACAGGTGTAGCATTTTTAGCAACGATGACATCTCACTTTACCTTTCATGAATTAATTGGGGCATATTTAATTTCAGCATTACTAATGGTCACCATTGGATTTCTTGGTTTTTTCTCAAAATTTATTAAGTTAGTGCCTAAAGAAATTATTTCTGCAATGCTGGCAGGAATGATAACCCACTATATGGTGAATTTTATTGTTTCCATAAACACCCTATTTATTGTTGGATTGATTTCTTTAATCACCTTTTTAATTTTTTTGAGATGGAAACTTAAGTTGCCACCCGTTATTTCCGCAATTATTATCGGCTTTATTGTTTTGAACCTGTTCTATCCATTGAATAGCATTGAAGGTACTTCAGCAGCGTTTATGCCTAGTATTCAGTTTCCTGACTTTAACACATCTAGTTTCCTTTCGATCGCTATCCCTCTAACTCTTTTAATTCTAAGTAATGATATTGCGGTTGCTATTGGTGCATTGGAACAAAATGATTATCGGGCTCCTATAAATAAAATTATCTCCTTTAGCGGGCTATTTTCATTAATAACTTGCTTTTTTGGAGGTCAATCTGCAAATATCGCAGGTATGGCAACGGCAATCTGTTCAGATAAGGAAGCAGGACCAAAGGAAAAAAGATATATGGGGGCTGTAATAGCTGGTGTTCTGCTTTTAGTTTACGGATTATTCTCCTGGAAATTGGTTCCATTTATTCAAACCTTGCCGAAAGAGTTTATTTCCATAATTGTTGGATTTTCTTTACTAAATGTGTTCGGAAATAGTTTATATCAGGCTTTCTCGAAGCATTCAATAAAAACTAGCACTGTATTTGCCTTTATTATTAGTTTATCCGGCACTACAATTCTAAGTATCAGCGCACCGGTTTGGTCCTTACTTATAGGTACATTCATTGCTCGATATATAGAAAATATTACAGAAGAAAAAGGCGAAAAAAGTGTAAACAAAACAGCATAAGTATGAACTGTGTATTAATAAAGACCACCAAAAACTAAATTAAATCCCATTTCCTAGGACCACAACATTTTAGTTCTGTATAAAATGTTGTGGTCCGATTTGTTTTCTATAAACCACTTCACAATCAGTCGTCACCAATATAAAAGAGCTACCTCAGTAGCCCTTTTATAAAGTATTAAAAAATGAATTAAAGACCGTTTTCCACAATAAATAACGGTTTTTGGTAGCGACATACAATTGATTTAAAGAAATATTAATCCGTTTCTTTTATGCATCTATACTATTTGAAATAGTAAACTTTTGGAGATGCTCAGAACTAAGACTATAGGAAGCAACTTTCTTCTTCCATTGCTTTACAACATCAACGCGATCATTGTAACAATATAAGAAGAGATTTACCTCTTTTTTCTTCCTTTTTACGTTTATAATAATCGGAATAACATTAGTCTCTGGATGTAGAAACAATTTCTCATTGCCTGGAAATATTGGATATTTTTTTAAAAAGTTAGCCTCATTAAAATAATTAGTCAAACTAATTTTTTCCACCTCTTCTAGGTACTTTCCATTAAAACTTATAGTAATATTTTTTGAATCAAGTTGTGGATGTAGTGCAAATTTGCTTACAACCCAACCTACAACTGCACTTGGGGGACTCATTAATAATTTGAAAGTTACACCAATCACTATAATAACAGCAGCCGTCCATGTCATTTCATATCAACTCCTTGATAAATATCTGGTTTACCTCAAGTACTTATTTTAAGAATTAATAGATTAAGAATCTTAAAATTTTCAACAAAGTAGTAGTTATTAAAGGAATTTAAGCGCAGCTGCAAACCTTTTGATTCCTTCATGTATGGATTCTTCATCTTCCCTTGCAAAAGTAAAACGAACAAATCCCTTTTTAGATCCCATTGTTGAACCTGGGACAAAAATGACTCCTCTTTTGATTGATTCCTCAAGCAATTGCATTTCATTACAGTCTTTTTTCACCCTGCACCATAGATGAATTCCTCCTTGTGGGATGAAATATTCCACTTGATCCCCTAAAAAATAATTTAGGCTGGTAACAATTTGATTCCTTCGATTCTCTAATTCCTTTACCAATCCTTTGATATGTGAATTGAAATTTTCCGATTCTAGAAAATCATTGGCAATCCATTGAGTATAACTTGCATGCCCGAAATCAATTTGTTGTTTCGCATCGGATAATCTTTCAATAACCGGTCTTGGTCCAATAATCCAGCCAATTCTTAACCCAGAAGCGATGATTTTTGATAAAGAGCTAATATATAATACATTTCCGTGGATATCCATCGATTTTAATGTTGAGACTTCTTCTCCTGTAAAAGAAGTTAAACTATATGGATCATCCTCGACAACGGGAATCCCGTATTCAGAAGATATTTCTAAAATAGCTTTCCTCTTAGTTTCACTAAGCAGAGTCCCTGTCGGGTTTTGATAAGCCGGATTCAAAAATATCATTCTGATTCGGTGTTTTTTATATAATGTCAGCAAATCATCCGGTTCAATACCATCCTTGCCTACTGGTAAATAATACGGTTTAATTCCTGCTGATTTAAATATAGGAAGATTGTAATTGTAAGAGGGATCCTCTAAAGCAACAGCATCTCCTGGTTTTAACAGACATTGAACTACCAAGTGCAACGCTTGTTGTGCTCCAGATGTAATTAAAATAGATGAAGGATTTGTTTCAATTTTACGAAACTGCTTGACATGCTTTGTAATGGTACCCCTTAATACCTCGTTCCCCTGTGGATGATCGTATCCTAAGCTTCCAATAAATGATCTAGTTGAGGTAATCTCCCGTAAGAATTTCAAAGGAAAAAGATCTTCCGACAGTTCCCCGCTTGCAAGATTGATCAACTTATGTTCTACTGCTTCTTTTCGAATCCTTTGTATTACAGGTTGATTTGGTAAAAACGAGCCTGCCTCGACATACCTGTTCCAGCTCGGTATACGCTTCTTGGTAATACCCCAAATATCTTTACTTATTGTCGTCCCGCTTCCCCTATTTCTTTGAATGAGTCCATTTGACTCCAATTCGTCATATGCAGCAACCACTGTACTTCTATTTACATTAAGTTCCTTAGCTAATTTTCTTTCGGAAGGTAGTGGTTTATCCGGAGGAAAAGTACCATCCGCAATTCCATTTTCGATAAATTCTGCAAGCTGCTTATAGATAGCTTTTTTGGCGTTACGGTCTGGTTTCCAATCCATATTCAACATTCCTTATTAAGTGATTATTCGTGGTCTTATTATTCTTTTTTTGGAAAAATATCCCATTATAAATGCCTATCATCATACGACAATAGGCATTTTTATTAGGTAAAAAACACAATAAATATTCCAAGAGCAATTAAAATTAATGGAATAGAAATCGCATAAATTAAGGTCAAATTTGTTGTGTTTCTTTTTGTCGAGCTACTATAATTTTCGTCAGCCTTTCCAGCAATAAATAATGTGGAAATAATTGCGATTAGGATGACAACAATTACCAAGGTAATTAATATCTTCATATAACACCTCTTATGAAATAAAATATAGATATATTAATGATTGTGGTTGGACCACTAAAGTCTTATTTTATTTGTCTAATTATTAGTAATATCACTTTTAAAATTATAATATATGGAGTTTGTTTAGAGACCCTCCAATTATCCATAAATTCTACCATCCACTTTATCGAAATCATAATTACATTTAAAACTAAACTTCCACTGGTGATTTTTAAACAGTTAGTTTAATCAATAAAAGTTTTAATAAATCCAGGTTTGGTTTTCTAAAAGATAAAAAAGGCTGTATAATACAAAAGTTAAGTTGAAATTTTATGACCTATTTTGTTTACTGGATGTTTCTCCGTTTATATAAAACTATAAGAATAAATGAGGTTAGGGTATGGGAAGATATAAAATCGGTTATCGTACGTTAAAGACAGCCATTGGCACGGCTGCAGCGATCATCATTGCTCAATTTTTCGGCTTGAATTTTTTTGCTTCTGCCGGCATCATAACGATTTTATGTATACAAAACTCCAAGAAAAAATCCCTCAAAACTGCGTATGCCCGTTTTGTTGCTTGTATACTTGGCATCGGCTTTTCCTTTATATTCTTTGAAGGGATCTCCTACCATCCACTGGTCATTGGCTTATTACTATTACTCTTCATACCGGTTACTGTTCTTTTCAAGGTCTCGGAAGGTGTGGTAACTAGTTCTGTCATCATTCTCCATATCTACTCAGGGCACCAAATGACGGCGGGAATCGTTCTAAACGAGGTCTATCTTATTGTGATTGGCATCGGAACTGCCCTGCTGGTCAACTTGTATATGCCTAGTCTAGATTCTAAGCTAAAGCAGTATCAAGTAGAAATCGAGAAAAACTTCCGCAAAATCTTTGAGGAAATGGTTTCCTATTTACGGACAAATGAAAGCCGTTGGATGGGGAATGAAATTACGGAGACGGCCGGCTTGCTGGAAGAAGCTAAAAGTTTGGCGTTTAGAAATGTAGAAAATCATTTTTTACGTTCAGAAAATTACTATTATCATTATTTTCAAATACGTGAAAAACAATTTGAAATTATTGAGCGGGTTTTACCAATCGTGACATCCATTGAGCCGTTAGTCAAACAAAGGTATATGATTGCAGATTTTCTTGAAGTAGTAAGCAGTTCCATTCACCCAGGGAACACGGCACAGCAGTTGTTAATTCGCTTATATGAATTACAAGACCAATTTAAGAATGAACCTCTCCCGGAAACCAGGGAGGAATTTGAGGCCAGGGCTCAATTATTTCAATTGATAAAAGAGATGGAGCAATATCTACTGATAAAGAAAGCTTTAAAAGTGGAATCGAAGGATTTCCAACCACTTCTTAACCGCTAAATAAAAACGTATATGAACTGGAAATCATGCAAGATAATCATTTCTTCAAAATAACATAAAAATGCCACCTATCTCATTTTTTCGAGATAGGTGGCTTTTATTCTTTAAGGGCGGATGAACATCGCGTGGTACAAGCAAATATTTCACCTAATCATCAGAGCTTAATTCATCCCAGTCTATCTAACTTTGAGGCACGAGAACCGTCCCCTTGCTTCATATCACTAAGGAAGATTTATTTGCCACGAAACGCCGAAACGGTCATTTACCCAACCAAACTTTTTACTGAACCCATAATTGTTTAAAGGCATAAGTGCTTGTCCGCCTTCAAGGAGTTTCTCATAAAGAAAGTCAAGTTCCTCTTCAGTATTACAAGTAATAAAGATTGAGAAAGAAGGTGTAAAAGAGAATTGATGTTTGACAAAACTGTCAATACACATAAATTCTTGGCCTTTCAAGGTAAATGTAGCCTGCATGACGGTGCCTTCTGGACCTGCTTCATTAGCCCCGTATCTAACAATGCTTGTAATTTGAGAATCCTCAATGATAGATGTATAAAAATTCATCGCTTCTTCTGCGTTGCCTTCTTGAAACATTAAAAACGGTGTTACCTTTTCCATTTTTTATCCACCCCCTAATTATATGTACTAGATTATATTATAGTTGATTTTATTATTGAACTAAAGCATCGAGATTGGTTTAATAGCAAGTCAAAAACAATATCTGCATTTACCATGGTTTTCTATTTTGTGGTGGAAATACACTATGTATCATCATGTTTTTACAAGAAATAATGAATAATAGTTAATAAGGACTGTTTTATTTTCCAAAAAAATAAAACAGTCCTCTTTAAGTATCGTTTTTTTAATTGTCGTCTTTATTTAATAAATTCCTTTACGGCTTCGATTACTTCATTTGTAGTTCTCATTTGCAAGGCTTTTTCTGCTAAGTTTTTCATTTCGGCTTTAGAAAGTCGAAGAATTTGGGAACGTGCTTTCAGGATCGATGTTGCACTCATGGAGAACTCATCGAGTCCAAGGCCTAAGAGAAGTGGAATGGCTGTTTCGTCCCCTGCCATTTCACCGCACATACCTGCCCATTTACCTTCAGCATGAGCAGCATCGATGACCATTTTAACCAATCTTAAGATGGACGGACTGTAAGGTTGATAGAGATAGGAAACACGTTGGTTCATACGATCAGCAGCCATTGTATATTGAATTAAATCATTTGTACCAATGCTGAAAAAATCCACTTCCTTAGCAAACTGATCAGCCAAAACAGCAGTAGAAGGAATTTCTACCATGATGCCGAGCTCGATTTTTTCTGATACCTGCTGGCCTTCAGCCAAAAGCTTTTGCTTCTCTTCTTCAAGAAGTGCCTTTGCCGAACGGAACTCATCAAGTGTAGCAATCATCGGAAACATGATTTTTAAATTTCCATAAATGCTTGCTCGAAGCAAGGCTCGAAGCTGTGTTCGGAACATATCCTGCATTTCTAAGCATAAGCGAATCGCCCTAAATCCAAGGAACGGATTCATTTCTTTTGGCAGTTCTAAATACGGCAGTTCTTTATCGCCGCCGATATCAAGGGTGCGAATCACGACAGGCTTTCCTTCCATTCCCTCTAATACAGCTTTAAACGCAGCAAATTGCTCCTCTTCTGTTGGAAGCTGAGTGCGCCCCATATATAAAAACTCCGTTCGGTATAAACCGACGCCTTCGCCCCCATTTTCAAGCACTCCGGTGAGATCCTCTGGTTTTCCGATATTGGCAGCGAGTTCAACATGCATGCCATCTTTTGTGATGGTCGGCTCATTGACCAGCTTGGCCCACTCTGCCTTTTGTGCTTCGTAAGCGGCCTTTTTCCCGTTATATTCTTTGATGACCTCTTCAGTTGGATTGACAATGACCTTTCCATCTAATCCATCAAGAATAACAACATCGCCATTTTTAATGTCTTCCATGACCGTTTTGGTTCCAACAACAGCTGGAATTTCCATAGATCGAGCCATTATAGCCGAATGAGAAGTGCGTCCGCCGATATTGGTTGTAAATCCTTTAACAAACTGACGGTTTAATTGAGCAGTATCAGAAGGTGTTAAATCCTCTGCAATCATAATCACTTCTTCAGAAATCAAGCTTGGATTAGGGATTGTTACCCCTAAAAGATGCGACAATATCCGCTTGGCCACATCGCGAATGTCAGCAGCCCGTTCCTTCATATATTCGTTATCTAATGCTTCAAACATTGATACGAACATGTTGACCACTTCTTGTAAGGCAAACTCTGCATTAACGTGTTCATCTTTTATTTTATCTTTGATTTGTGTAATAAGTTCCGGGTCATTTAGGACAAGCAAGTGGGCCTCAAAAATTTCAGCCTTATCGTCGCCCAGATTCAAAGAGGTATGCTCTTTGATTTTCTGAAGTTCTCCCTTTGACAACTCAAGGGCCTGTTCAAAGCGTTTTATTTCGAGATTAACATCTGTAACCGCGTTTTTCTCCACTTTCAAGTCAGGATTTTCTAAGCGGAAGGCTGTTGCAATCGCAATACCGCTTGATGCCGCAATGCCTGAAATCTCTTTTGTTAAAACTTCTTCCGTTATCATTATACGAGACCTCCACTTTTTAGAGTATCTTCTAATAAACTAAGTGCTTCATTTTCATCAGAGCCTTCAGCCGATACCTTGATTGTTGCACCTTTTGGAATACCTAAAGACATAACACCCATAATTGATTTTAGGTTTACTGATTTGCCGTTGTATTCTAATGCGATCTCAGCATTAAATTTGCTTGCTGCTGATACTAGTATTGTTGCTGGGCGTGCATGGATCCCTGTTTCATCTATAATTGTGAACGTTTTGCTTACCATAATAAAATCAAGCTCCTCTAGTTTTAAATTACTCTTTAGCTTATTTCCAAGGAACGACTGTTCAGTCAATTGTGGAGTTTTGGCTAAAAAATGATGTGATGTCGTCTATCGACTCTAAATCTTTTAAAATTTCAAGATTGTCTGGTTCATTTAGCAGTTCTGTCAACTGCGAAAGTGCCTTAAGATGGTTTGTATTATCTGTCGCTGCAATGCAAAACAGCAATCGAACTGGATAATCATGGTTGTTTAAAAAGTAAACTGGCTTTTTAAGCTTTAAAAAGCTCATCCCAATCCGATTAACTCCCTTTTCCGGACGAGCATGCGGGATTGCTACCTCCGGACCAATGACGACATATGGACCTAATGTATCAATATTTTCAATCATCGCATCAACATAGGATGTTTCAATTGTCCCGTTGATCAGAAGAGGATTTGCCGCTGCTTTTATTGCCTCTTTCCAATCAACAACCTCTTCCATTACCTGGATGGTTTCAGCTTGCAATAAATCCTCTAATGATGGCTGTTTCCCTTTATAAACATTTTCTTTTTTATAAAATATGAAGCGACTTAATTCCTTCTTTAAGCCTTCTTCATCGTAAATTGTAGTGAACTTTCCAATGGTTTGAATCAGTTCTTTCAAGGAAATATCGTGATAGTGAGTGCCAAACAGCAGGTGATAAACTTCTTTGACTAAATTATGCTTTTCATTTGGTGTCATAATTGGCTTCACATAAAAACAAGGTAGTTTTGTCTCTAGCTTTACTGTCGAAAAAACTAAATCATAATGGTCATATTGTCCTTCCTGAAATTCTCGTAATGATAAGGTTTTTTCAACTTCAATCTCTGAGAAAAGTGATTCCAGCTGGTGTTTCACCATTAATGACGAACTAATCCCGCTTGGACAAACCACGATGGCTTTCTTATTTTCCGGCATCTCCTGTTTTGGTCTTTCTAACAAAGCTCCAAAGTGGATTGTGATAAACCCTATTTCCTCCTCAGGGATGGTGATTTTCAACAAGGTTCCAATCGGATGCAGTATTTCCTTTACAAGCATGTATAGCTCTTTATGCTCATTCTTAATTTGATTAAGCAGTGGATTTTCAACAGGAATCCGGTACTTCATACGAAAAAAGGCAGGCTTAAAATGCTGGTACAACGTATGGACCACTTCATCCTTTTTTTCAAAAACGATGCAGGCCTTGGTCTCAAAATCAAAGACAAGCTGTTCGCAAAGTTTAAATAATAAATCCTGTTCACGCTTGGGGGCAGAACTTTTTCCAAAAGATAAACCAAGAAATTGGACCGTTAAGAAACATAACTCCGCTTCCTCATTCTCGAGATGGAGAAGTTGACTTAAAGTTAACGCCACTTCATGCATCGGATCTTTTATTAATAGAGCAACTTCATCTGAGTGAAATTGTACAAACTTTTTTTTCAGTCGCCGATAATAATAAAAAATCAAAAAATTGGCTAATTGATGTAAACGTTCTTCTACAAAATTAAGAGAAAACTGCTTTTCAATTTGTTTAAGAATGGTTAAAACTTCTCGAAAACCAATTTTTTTAGTTTCTTCCTTTAATAGATAATCCAACAGTTCTTCAAAGTAAGGGACCTGGATCAAGCGGGATATGTAGTGCATGGCAAGAGCTCTTTTATCGAACTCTGTTCCAACCAGATGATAGCCATGTTTTCGGGAATAGCGTATTTCCACCAAGAAAGAGCCAATCATTTTATTTGCCTTTTTAATATCGGAAATCACCGTGTTCTTACTGACTTGTAATAGCTGCGTTAAATGAAAGGATGAAATAGTATCATTTCGCATAAATACATAAAGGTAGATAACCGCCAAGCGTTCTTCTTCGGAAAAAACAAAATTCCGCTCATGATGATTTAAATCCTGATCGCGAAAATATTCCACTACAGCATCAGGCACTACAATATAATGAACACCTTTGAATTGGATGATGGGGAGGTCTTTCTCCTTTAGCCATTGATTCACTTTATCCAAATCATAGGATATTTGACGTTTCGTTAATTGCGTTGCATCCATAATCTGATTCATGTTGACACTCTTCACTTTTAAAAGATAATCCAATAAAAGCGAAGGACGTTTATCAATCATCATTGGCTTGCCCTCCTATAAACATCATAATATCAACCGCTTTCATTTGGTTTACCGATTGGGAACAAATGATGTACGGATCAACTTACAAAATTGCGCTGAAGTCCAAATAAGACAAATACTTATTTTAATATAGACGATTCAAACAATAATATGAACTGCAGCAAAAGAGGCACACCGTTGTCGGCATGCCCCTTATATGTTGCTAGCAATACTGGTTATTCAATTCCCATCGTGCTGATGTCGTTTTGTTCCATTTTAACTCCCCCAGTTAACTTGTTATTTCACTGCCACTTCAAAAACCGAACATATTTTCTTGTGTTTTCGCAAACAACTTCATCCAAAAATCCTAATATAGTAATTTTGGCTTTTCCGTTTTTTGTTCATCGGCATATGATAAAGTACCGATTACTTAAAATGGACAGGAGGAGTTAGAATGGATGAAGAGAGTAAGGAGAAAAAAAGTAAATCCCTATGGCGGCCGTTATTGGCAGTACCCTTTTTATTTTTTCTCCCCCCTCTTAGCATCGGCTTGTATCTAACCCATCCCTTCCCTGCAAAAACTACGAAAAACCCGAGGGATTACGGTATGGATTTCGAGGAAATCGAATTTCACAGCAGAAAAGACAAAGTTAAGCTAGCTGGCTGGTGGATTCCTTCGGCTTCAAAGCAAAGCAAAAAAACAGTCATTACTGCACACGGATATATGAATGAACGTTCCATGGAAGGGATTGAAGGACTCAAGCTTGCTAGAGTTCTTTCCGAACAAGGATATAATGTGTTGATGTTTGATTTTCGAAATGCCGGTAAATCGAAAGGAAGAACGACAGGGTTGGGATTCTTTGAAAATCACGATTTATATGCAGCCATTGATTATGCCATTCAGAAAAAAAATCAGAAACACATCGCTCTTCTTGGCTGGAGTATGGGTGCTTCCACTGCACTTATTGCCGGATGCGAACATTCTGCAGTCTCTGCCATCATTGCCGATAGTCCCTTTAGTGACTTAGAACCGTTTTTAAAAGAAAATCTTTCTTATTGGTCCAAATTACCGAAGAAGCCCTTCACACCGATTATTTATCACTCCATGCGAAAACTCCTAAAAATTGACCCTAATGAGGTTTCCCCAATCAATCATGTAAAGAACGCTAAGGGAAAATCTTTCTTATTCATTCACAGTAAAACAGATAAAGCCATTCCTTATACCGAAAGTAAAAGTTTATTCCATTCCGTCTCATCCAGTAACAATAAAGAATTATGGCTGACAGAGGGTTGTCAACACATTCATTCTTATCCTATGAATAAAAAGGAGTATACACGCCGTGTTGTCCAGTTCCTTGATAGGTACTTTAGATCTTAGTTTTTAGTTTAATATCAAACGGTGCATAAAATATTTCATAAGGTCCCTAAATAAAACAAATGGAGAAAAACGGATCGCTTTTCTCCACTTGGATAGATTATCAGGACCAGGAGCTTTCTATTTAGTCGAGTTCATCGAGTTGATCTCTTCTAAAATATGATTAGAATAAGCTTGGCAATAGTTCATAACGGCATCCACGACTACTTGAGAAGAATATTCCAAGTAATTCTCCATATAATTTCTATTATTCGGTTCCAGGAAGATCCCGATAAATCCAATCAATAAATCGTTAACTAGCTTGGTTTGGAAGTAAACACTTTCGGCATGTGGTACTTGCTCTTCAATGGTTGAGCCTTGATATACTAACTCCTTAAACCTAGGCATGTTTTCGGCGATGAAATTAGATTCTTTCACTTGATTAGGAACATTCTCCAAAGTCGATTGGAAGCTTTCATGAGAGAGAAACTTCTCTTCTTCAATACACTCCATTAAGAAAGATACGGCAGTATTGGTATATGCATATTGAAGGGTAACATTTACCAATAGTGACTCCAGATACTCTTCAGGAGAACCCACACTGTCTCTTGCTTGTAAAAAAAGCTTCCTAATCCCATTTTGCAACTCCACTTTATCCCAATTGGGCTCCCTAATAATCGCACTAAAAATATCCGCTGTGTTTTTCGATAGCACCTCTATTGACAATGCAGTCATCTCCTTGAAGTAGTTTATTTTCGTTAATATGTATAAGCCTAAGGTTAGGCTCATCTATTACAACTTTGTTTTAAATTAAAGAACTTTCTGATAATCTTACAAAAATTATGACAGCCTACATTAATTATAACGCAGACATCAGATGACATAAACTGAATTTAAGTAAGAAATTTATGAGGTTTGCTTTTAAACACACCTTATCTTCATATCCTTATTATTTGGCCCACTTAAAACATTCATCGACGGTAAGATTTATAAAGCCTAACCAAAATGTCAACTAAGTTGACATATTGTTCTATTCGATTTAAAATATTATTAGTGAACTTGGTTGACAATTAGAATAATGAGAAAAGCGATTATGTTTAATTTAGTAGAAATAGTCACCTATGCTGCACTTGGTTTCTACAAGATATAATACCTTAGAACAATAGATTAACAGCTTAAAGGTTTGATTAAACCAAAAATAATGGTATGAAGAAACATGATTCGATTGTTTTGGAGTGGGGATTTGATTTAATCATGAAGTCCATTAAACCCATTTAAAATCATGTATCTTAAGAATGGAGAATATTGCATGTATGAAAAACTTTATGTTATTTATAATCCGTTAACTGGCTGTAAAGATTGGGTATCTGAAAGAGAATTTAATGTTGGCTCACTAAAACTGAAAAGTATATTCGGTGTTCTTTATTTTAGCGATTTAAAAATCATGTTACGTTTTAATGCCCCTTTCAAGACTGCGATTGTAAAAGAATATAGGTTAGCAAATGAACAATCGGTTGCCCTATATCATGTATGCCGATTGATAAGTCAAGCAGAATTGATGGAATTTCTAAACCTGGAAGCGAAAAACAAAGCTCAAAATGATAACAACGATGTTCCCTATCCATCTAGTGTAGAATTGAAAGATGGTTATTTTATTTGGAATGAGCATTCAGGTTGTTATGAACAGGAAGCAGTTTTAACGACGGTCTGATGATACCTAATAAATATTTCAAACACACCAGGAAATTTTATTAAAGAGTTGTTAGTAGTAATTTATTTTAATTTTTATTATCTTAATAAACACAAAATAATTAAAAAAAGGACCGAACATGCTCTAACATGTCCGGTCTGGCAAAAGACGGTTCCCTTAGCGGGGGATCGGCTGAGAGTCCAAATAATCCACCTCAAGGGTGGATTATTTTTTTCGGTTAAATGACAGAATGGTTACGGTTAAACTCATTTAATATCCATTCCAACAATTTTCTGGTGCATGGGGACGGTTCTCATGATCTAAAAGCTGACTCATGTTATATATCAACCAACCTTCCTCTAGAACAAGCAGACAAAAAGTGAAGCAAAAGAACCGTCCCCATGCTTCATCTATACGAATATCCAAACAGATTTATTGGACATGCATAGGATAAACAATGAATCTGTTTTTTGAATGGAGCAGCTAAATATTGTCGTTTTTAAAGAAGTTTGTTGATGCTTTGCCTCTGCCTTCTGTGATACAACCTGTTGGTCATCGAGACGGGATCCCCTACTATGAGGTAACGATGAAGCAAGTAAGACAGAAGTTGCACAGAGACTTACCGGATACAACAGTTTGGGGTTATAACGGGATGTATCCTGGTCCTACATTTGAAGTTCTTAGGAATCAGCCTATTCTTGTCAAGTGGGAAAACGAATTGCCATTTGAACATCTTCTGCCTGTGGATAGAACGGTTCATGGTGCAGAACCCAGTGAACCCTCTGTTAGAACGGTTGTGCATTTACACGGAGGACGTGTACGACCGGAAAACGACGGATATCCAGAAGCCTGGTTTACGCGAAATTTCAAGAATTTTGGTACTAAATTCTTGCATGAAGTTTACTACTATCCTAATTGTCAGCGTCCCACAACGCTCTGGTATCACGACCATGCAATTGGGATTACCAGATTAAATGTATATACAGGGCTTGCAGGCTTTTATTTGATTCGGGATCAGAAAGAGGAGAAACTGAATCTCCCTCGGGGAAAATATGAAATTCCGTTAGTGATACAAGATCGGTCATTCTATCCTAATGGTGAATTATTCTATCCATCACAGCCAGGCCATCAGCCGCCTCCACCGTTTTTCCCAGCCCCGGAGCCACCTCCACCATTTGATGAAAGCGCATTGCCCAATCCATCTGTCGTTCCTGAGTTTTTCGGTAATACCGCTTTAGTTAATGGGAAAGTATGGCCCTATCTTGAAGTCGAACCGCGAAAATACCGTTTCCGTATCCTGAATGGCTCTAATGCCCGGTTTTACCGATTACGGCTAAGCTCCGGCCAAGATTTTATTCAAATAGGAACAGATGGCGGATTTCTAAAGAAACCTGTTAAAGTTTCCAATGCCACGGGGCTTTTACTTGCTCCAGGGGAACGTGCAGATGTGATTGTCGATTTCTCAAAACATAAAGGTCAAAAATTCATCCTGACAAACGACGCACCAGCACCATTCCCTAATGGCTCCCCTGATGCCCCTCCCCTTCCGCAAATTATGGAATTTCGTGTTCGTAAAAAAAACTCAAAATCAGATAAAAGTCAAATCCCTAAAAAACTAAGCTGCTTAGAAAGACTCGAACCAAATGGTGTGACGGTTAGACAGAACTTCTTAATGGAAATTGATGATCCAGAATTTCCTGCCCGCTTGAAACTTTTACTGAACGGTATGGAGTGGGATGAATTACCGATTACTGAAACCCCTTATAATGGTACCGTAGAAGTATGGGAGCTGTACAACCTGACGGGTGATACTCATCCCATTCACTTGCATCTTGTCCAATTCCAGATTCTGAATCGTGAACCCATTGAAGTTGATGAAAATGGAAATGTCACGATTATAGGTCCGGCACGTGAGCCAGATCCTAATGAAAGAGGTTGGAAAGATACCGTTCGTGCTAATCCTGAAGAAGTCACTCGTATTATTGCCCGGTTTGGACCATTTACTGGAATCTATCCTTGGCATTGTCATATCCTTGAACATGAGGATCACGAAATGATGCGTCCGTATGAAGTACTCCAAAATCCGAATTTCGACCCCTGCATTCCGATTCCAGAAATGTGTGATGAGGATTCGTTTACTCAATGCCGTCAAGAGGACTACGAACATTGTGGGTGTAAAGAAGACCATGATGAGTCAAGTTCACATGATGAATCAAGTTCCTATGATGAATCCAGTTCCTAGCACCACGTTAATAATATTAAGGAAATAGGAAAAAGAGAGACTAGCTTAAAAATCGCTAGTCTTTTCATATTTCTTGATTACAGGAGTACTGCCCCACTAATTTGCCGACCAGACCCCTCTTTATAATTCACAATAAGTGGCTAAAGATTTTTAATAGTTTTTATTTGTATAAAAGAATCTAGGTTTTCAGTAGATAAGCTAAAAAACAAGACGGTTCTATTGCCTCAGTTTTTGAGGCAATAGAACCGTCCCCGTGCTTCCTTACCTAGACTCTAACAATCTTTTAAATTCAACAAAGTAATCCAACGTTTCTGGATTGTTCAGGGAACCCAAGTTAACCGCTTGCTCCATAGGTACTCCCATTAATATTTTTTTAATCGGCACCTCTAGTTTCTTGCCGTTTAGTGTTTTCGGTAGTTCATTTACAGGTAAAATTTCATTCGGTACGTGCCTTGGAGAACAGTTTTGCCTAATAGATTGATTGATCCTAGTTTTCAATTCATCTGTAATACTGAAGCCTTCCTTTAAAACGATAAATAAAGGCATGTAGGATTGTTCGGCACTTATTGGAATATCTACAATTAAACTATCAATTATTTCTGGAATACTCTCAAGGGCACTATAGATTTCACTTGTACCCATTCGAATACCTCCACGGTTAATCGTCGCATCTGACCGGCCGTAAATGATCGCCGAGCCTCTTTCGGTAATCTTGATAAAATCCCCATGTCTCCAAATATCAGGAAAAACATTAAAGTAACTTTCTTGATAGCGTTCTCCATTCTTATCATTCCAAAAATAAATCGGCATAGACGGCATCGGTTCGGTCACAACAAGTTCACCGATTTCATTGATCACTTCTTCTCCCGCATCATTATATGCCTTCACAGCTGACCCCAAAACACGAGCTTGTATTTCCCCGGAATAAACAGGCAGGGTTGGGCTTCCCCCCACAAACCCGGAACAAATATCTGTTCCACCGCTAGTAGAAGTCAGCCATATATCTTCTTTTACCTGCTCATAAACCCAGTCAAATCCGCTTTCCGGCAGTGGTGAACCTGTAGAACCAATGCTTCTTAAATGAGAAAGGTCAAATTGTTCTTTTGGTTTAACTCCTGCTTTCAAACTGGCCATTAAAAAGCTGGCACTGGTGCCAAAGGTTGTCATTTTTGTAGATTCGGCAAGACTCCACAATGTTTCATCATTTGGATAGTTTGGATTGCCATCATATAAAACAATAGCCGCACCTGTCAGTAACCCGCTAACGGTTACGTTCCACATCATCCAGCCTGTTGTAGTGTACCAAAAAAATCGATCGCCCTTCTTAAGATCCACTTGAAGACCAAGGAATTTTAGATGCTCAAGGAGGATACCCCCCTGACTTTGTACAATCCCTTTAGGTTTTCCTGTGGTACCTGATGAATATAGGATCCAGAGTGGATGATTAAAAGGCACCGGCTCGAATGTTAAAATGACATTATCATTTTCAGAAATAACTTGGTCCCAAAGGACTGTATTATTCAACTCGGATAGTTCCGGCTGCGTTTCTAGGTAAGGTACTAGAATGGTCTTTTTTAGTGATGGAAGTTCAGCTTGTATCTTTTTTACAAGCTCCAACCGGTCATATCTCTTTCCCCCATACTGATAGCCATCAACTGCAATCATAACAGTCGGTTCAATTTGCTTAAAGCGGTCAATGACACTTTGGATGCCAAATTCAGGTGCACAGCTCGACCAAACCGCTCCAATACTAGCACATGCCAGAAAGGAAGTTAACGTTTCAGGAATGTTCGGTGCATACCCTACGACCCGATCTCCACTTTTGACCCCTAATGACTTTAAGTATGTCGCCATTGCAGCCGTTTTCTTTCTTAGTTCAGCCCAGGTGACTTCCTGTACGGGACGAATCTCAGATTTATGAATGACAGCAGCTTTTTCTGGATCTTCATTCCTGAATACATGCTCTGCATAGTTTAAAGTGGCTCCCTCAAACCATTTTACGTTTGGCATTCTATTTCCAGATAAAACAACCGTGTAATCTGTTTCTGATTTTATATTAAAAAACTCCCAAATAGCTGTCCAAAAATGTTCAATTTCTGTTACAGACCAATCCCATAACTGATTGTAATCTTCAAATGTGAGCCCTCTATTTTCCTCCAGCCACATCATAAATTTCTTTATATTCGACTGGTTTATCGTTTGTTGTGAGGGCTCCCAAAGTAACTTCCCTTTCAGCATTTCAGCTTCCAATCCAATCCCTCCGATTAAAGATCAAACTATGAATCAATAAAAAATTCACTATTTTACTAGGAATACAATCCTAACCCTTTAAAAAATCAGCTTCGCGCTTTTCAAGAAAGGCAGCGATTCCTTCTTTTCCCTCTTCACTGCTTGCTCTTGAAGCGAGCAGCAGGGATTCCTTGCTCATTTGTGTTTCCAATGTTTCTTGGAGCGAATGAAAGAACAATTTTTTCGTTTCGCCGAATGCATTCATCGGTCCTTTTGCCAAGCTTTCTGCAACGCCAAGGACAACCTCCGATAATTGGTCATCCTGAACGACTTGATTGACAATTCCCCAGTCACATGCCTCTTGTGCCGTTAACTGTCGATTCGTATACATTAACTCAAGGGCACGACGCATCCCGACAAGACGAGGTAAAAAATAGCTGCCAGATCCATCAGGTGTTAATCCAATTCGGTTATAAGCCATCACAAATTTTGATTTCTCCGATGCATAGACTAAATCACATGCGCATGCAAGACTCATTCCGGCACCTGCTGCTACTCCATTCACCGCCCCAATGAACGGTTTATTCATTCTTGTAAAAAAGGAAATCGCTTGATGTAAGTATGCCGTTACCGATTTCAGATGAGAACTTATTTCGTCCCCTTCCTTTGCGAAACTTTTTAAATCACCGCCAACCGAAAACTTATTACCCGCTCCAGTGATCACGACTACTCTAATGTCATCACGCTCGGAACAAACAATCGCAACATCCATCAGTTCATTGGCCATTTGCAAATCCAGTGCATTTCCTACTTCCGGACGGTTTAACGTGACAATTCCAACATGGTTTTCAACCGATAAACGAACAACTTTGTTTTCCAAATCGATTCCTCCTTAAGTTTATTAGTTTATTTATTTTTTCAAAATCAGACCCTCTCAATAATCATCGCAATTCCTTGACCGCCGCCAATGCAAAGAGTAGCTAAGCCATATTTTAAATTACTTTTCTTCAGTTCAAGTGCTAAAGAATACGTGATTCTCGCACCACTTGCACCAAGAGGGTGTCCCAAAGCGATTGCTCCCCCGTTCACATTTACTTTTTCCTGGTTAATTCCCAATTCCTTTATGACAGCTAATGATTGTGCCGCAAAAGCCTCATTCAATTCAAATAAATCAATGTCAGCCAAGGTTAAGCCTGCCTTTTCTAATGCCCGTTTGCTTGCTGGTACAGGTCCAATCCCCATGATTTTTGGATCCACTCCTGCTACTGCCCAGGAAACAATCTTCGCTAACGGTTTTAAACTATGTTCATGTACATAATCTTCAGAAGCTAATACGACCGCCGCAGCGCCATCGTTAATTCCACTGGCATTACCCGGCGTTACAGTACCGTCTTTCTTAAATGCCGGTTTTAATTTTCCTAAACCTTCTAGACTAACACTATCTCTAATATGTTCATCTACTTTTATAATCGTTTCTTTTCCTTTTTTATCACGGATGATAATTGGGACTATTTCATCTGCGAAGCGTCCGTTATCTCTTGCTTTTCCTGCTTTTTGCTGTGAGGTAACCGCAAACTGATCCTGTTCTTCTCGTGAAATGTTATACTTTTCTGATAGATTTTCTGCGGTCATACCCATTCCGCAGCCAACATATTGATCAATTAACGTTTCCCATAGCATATCCACCACCACTGGTGCCTTACTTGGGGAGCCGAACCGCGTTCCCTTTAAGATTTGCGGAGCTAGACTCATATTCTCGGTGCCACCAGCCACAATGACCTTTGCTTCCCCCAATGCAATGGACGTTGCCCCGGTTACCATAGCCTGTAATCCTGAACCGCAGAGCCGATTCAAGGTAAGGGCAGATGATGACTCTGTTAATCCGCTATTTAAACCAATATGTCTGGCCAAATAGGCGGAATGTGCTCCAGTCTGGACGACATTTCCAAATACTATTTCATCAACATCGGAAGCAGGTATGCCACTTCTTTCAAGTGCCCCTTTAGTTGCTGCCACGCCTAATTCCAAATCACTAATATCCTTTAATGATCCTCCGTATGTACCAAAAGCTGTTCTTGCTCCATCAACTATATAAGTTGTCATGATATCTCTCCTATTCATTATTTTTTTGTTTAATTTCTTCTTTTTATATGTAGAATCCTGCAATTTCATTTAGAAAAATAAAAGGGGACGAAAAAGTCAGCTTATCTTGACCTATGTCCCCTCCGTTAATAAAAATTCTCTAAATAACCGTTTATTCTCAGTCTACTTTTTCATAGTGCCCTGCATGTGGAATGTGTAAATAATAAGGGCCAATTAGTGACTTCATTTCCTGATAATCTGTTGAATTTTTAAATCCCGTTACATGGTCATCTACTGTTTCCCATTTAATTAAAACCAAATATTTATTTCCTTGCTCCATACATCGATGCAGTTCATATCCTAAGCAACCCTTGGCAGACGATACGATAACGGCTGCCTTTTGAAAAGCGTTCTCAAATTCCTGCTCCGTTCCCGGTTTCACATCAATCAACAAGGTTTCTTGTACCATAGAGTCAGATCCCCTTATAGAAACTACTTATACTTTAGCCAAATCCAGTTCAAACTCTGTTCCCCAAGCACTCAAAGCTTCCCAAACCTTTGGTTTGAGCGGAAGTACCTCATGCCATGGACGAGGCTCAAAGATCCCAAGCTCTGGAATAAATACATCCATATCAATATACAATTCCACAACATTTTCTTCCGGGTCATGATGGTAAGTTGCAATATTATGTCCTGCGGTATGGCGGGAAGGGCCCCAAAGAGTTGGACGTCCCTGCTTGGCCAATAAATCCGAGCTAGCATACTGATGGCTTGCATCCTTTAATTGGAAAGCAATATGGTGTAAACGCGTCTCATCTGAAGCAACAACATTTAATACATGATGATCTGTATTGCATGTTAAGAAATTAGCGAAGCCTACTCCAATTTGGTCCGTAAATGAGAAGCCTAATGCATCACGGTAAAATTCTATAGTCTCCTGAAAGTTTTTCGCATAAAATGCCACATGCCCTAATTTAAGAGGAACAATACCTGAAGAACCAAAGCCAACAGCCGATTGCTCCATCTCTGTAAATAATTCAATGACATTGCCGGCTGGATCCTGTAATTCTAGTAATCTTGAAACACCCGGCTTGGCATCTATTTTCAAGCTAGAAGCAATTCCTTTTGCATGTAATTGTTCCTGTACCTCTTCTAAAGTGAGATTCCCGTCTAATTGGTAGCCATATCTGCGAACCGCTTTTTCCTCTGCTGGCGTGATCACAATATTATGATGGTCGAAACCGTTACTTAAATAGGTAACTCCGTCCTTCTCCTCTGTAATCCGATATCCCATTGTATTAGTATAATACTCGACCATGGTTTCACTGTTTTTTGCAAAAAAATCCAAGTACACTAAACGAAATATTTTTACGTTTGACATCGCACATTCCCCCATAAGGTTTATTTTTAAAAAGTTTATAATCCCAAAATTATTATTTTTTTAAAAAAATATTGTATAATGTACTTCTAGACTTTCCCAAGTCTACCAACTGTTTCTGGTTTGCCCCAAACAAATCAGAAACCAATCATAAAGGATGCCCGTCCTTTATGATCATTTGGCAGCTGTCTTAGAAGCGTATCGTTATCTAACAGCTGCCTTATTGATGAACTGCCCCATTTGTTTGATTAAATCTTCAACAACTAAGGATAATTCAGCCAATTTTGCAGCGCCACCAAACATATAATAATCAGGGCGAACCACAACAGCCTCTAAGCCAGTTGTATGAAAATACTGTTTGTATTTTCCCTCAATATCTACTACCTGATGAGCTGATTCTAATTGTGGATCGTAAGCTTCCGTAACTTTTATAAATTTCGCACCTAAATTCTCAAGGAAGGTGACCTGTTCCTCCTGTAAAATGTTCCTAGGGTCATCGACTGGACTCATAATCAGCCACCCGTCTCCAACGACATCGTCAAACAATCCAGTCTTGCCCTGATAGTTTACCTGACTCTGGAAAGATAGTTTTCCCGTGTAATTCCCTGGTTCCCCAAGAATTCCATCGGTCAAAAATGGAAATTCGGGCATTGGCGGCACCTTGCCGGTAAAGAATGCCTCATCCCGAAGTGCAGCAGCCTCTGGATCGGTTACACAAATCACTTTTCCTAAAAACAAGGCTGCTTCGACCACATCCCGATTATGTGGTTTCCGTTCTTTCGTATACATATCGAGGAAGTTGTCATCCACTTTTCCACTTAAGACCAAATCAAGCTTCCAAGCTAAATTCTTGGCATCACGAAGGCCAGCACACATCCCTTGACCCATGAATGGCGGTGTTAAGTGAGCAGCATCGCCAGCCAATACCAGTCTGCCTTTTCTCCATTCATCCACCCATAAGGCTTTAAATGTATAAATCGCTTGCCGTTCTAACACAGAATTCGCTGGAGTAATATCCCAAGGCTCCAATAACTTCCAAGCCACTTCTTCCTTGTTCAAATCTTCTTTTGTTTCTCCTGGAAGGGCCATGAATTCCCAGCGCCTTCTTCCGGGGCCACCTGAAACAACGGTAGTGGGACGAGCTGGGTCACATAGTTGTAAATTCATTGGTGTCCAATCCCTCTCGGTTTGAGGAATGATGTCTACCACTAGCCAATCTGCTACAAATCCAAGATCTGTGATCGTATGTTCCATATTTCTTCGGACAAAACTATTAGCCCCATCACAGCCAACCACATATTTTGCACTGACTTTGGTTTCTACTCCCTGTAAATCCTTTACAACTAACTCTACATGGTCATCAAATTCGTTTAATGCAACAGCTTCTTTTCCCATATTTACGTCTACTGTTGCCTGTTGGCGGCAGGCTTTGTCCAATAATCCTTCGAGCTCCGGCTGATTAAAGAATAAATGGCCTGGCCATCCTGAGACCCCAAATTCAGAAAAGTTCAATTCTAAAAGGGTTTTCCGCTCGGCATTACACCACGTGTATAAGTCGTCGGCAACCTCTGTTATTCTCTCAATTTCACTTGCAGGAATAACCGATTGTAGAATCCGAGCAATTTCATCATCAAAATGAACGGCTCTCGGCAATGGATATTCTTGAGGAAATCTTTCATATATGCCAACCTTCCATCCCTTTTGTCCGAGCAAGGTGGCTAATAGCTTTGATACAGGACCATAACCGACAATAGCAACATCATGAATTTCTTGATTCATCTACCAAACCCCTTTTCAACTATTAATATTTGGATGAACCCCGCATGTAAGCGGATACATTTAAAACAATTTAAGTTCTTATTATGCTTTTCAAAATGTAGTGCTAATTGGGTTAAAATAAAGGGAAGCTGGGATCAGGATGATTAGAGCGGCTTATGTAATTCCCAGCATTATATGATAAGTAAATTAGGAAATGGCAACCTTACTTGGTACTACCTTGTTTACTTGCTCACCAAGGTCGATGGTTCCATCAGCACTTCTGATTTGGCAGCGAATAACATCACCATCTTCAAGATATTTACCATTGTTGATTTGGTTTTCCACAAGTAAATCTAATTTCTGTTGGTATGGGACTGCTAGGCTTGAAATTTGACCAAGTATTTCCGGAGAGAGATTTAAGGCTACACCGCCTGTTGTTCCAGTAATAATTAAATCTCCCTTTGATAGATTCATAATTTCTGATAGTTCAGTAAGTGTCTCTGCCGGTTTGAAAAGCAGTTGGTTCGTGTTGGCCGATTGGCGAAGCTCGTCATTGACAAAACATTTTAGTTCAAGGTCATGAATGAGGGCGGTTTCATCTTTGTCCAATAAGTATAGGTACGGCCCTGTAGGTCCAAATGTTCGGTAGCTTTTCCCTTTTAGCCATTGACCTTCACAAAGCTGGACATCCCTTGCAGATACATCATTCATAATGACAAGACCGGCAACATATTGATGAAGGGTTTCATCTGTCACTTCTACAGCTTGAGAAATCTCAGTTCCGATCACTAATCCCAATTCAATTTCATAGTCTAATAGCTGCACATGTGATGGTCGGATAATTTCCGAATATGCGCCGCAAAGTGAGCTATCTGCCTTGCTAAAAATCAGGTTAAACGGCGGGCGCGTTGCTTCCAAGCCAGCTTCAGCACGGTGAGAAGAATAATTGGCTCCTTGGCAGACAATTCTTGCCGGCTGTGTCACCGGGCTTAAGACAGTCACTTCATCTAGTGAAACAGTCTCCCCAATTCCACTTTCTTTCACTTTTCTAGCCTCTACTACACCTTCTTCTAAAAATTGCGCTAAAGTGCTATAAGTATTTTTTAGGGCAATAATTTGATTGTTTGAAACAACACCCCAAGACTCTTTACCTTGCTTTTCGAATCTTACAACTTGTAATCCCATTTTTTTGCTCCTCTCTAAGTCGAACTATTTTTTAGTAAAAAGTTAGCTTTAAAACCCGTATATTTTATCTAAAATTCTTTTCACACGTAAGATTAATTCTGTCATTTTTTGCCGGGCCAACTCTTCATCCCTTGCTATGATGGCATCGTAGATAGCACGGTGTCGATCCAGCACTTCTTTTGTTGGCGTATCATATGGTGATTCCGGAAAATCCTTGGCAGCCTGTATCGTTTTTTCGCGGCTTTTCACTAGCGCTTTTCGAAGTGTTTTAACTGTGTTAATCATGAGATCGTTGTGGGAAGCCTGCAGGATGCTTTCATGGAAATCATAATCCGCACTTGCCCAGGCCTTTTCATCCCCAATTGATTGCTCCAGACGCTCAAAAGCAGCTTTCATTTTCATCATGTCCTGATCAGTTGCTCGTTTAGCTGCCAATGCCGCGGCCGTCGGTTCAAGACCTAATCTCACTTCTGTTAAATGCACCAAAAAGTCGGTATTATTCTCATCCTCTATGACCCATGTTAATACATCTAGATTCCACCATTGCCAATCGGAACGGGGAAGGACAACCGTACCAGCTTTTTGATTGGAGCGAACAAGCCCAAGTGTTGTTAATCCTTTAAAGGCTTCACGAACTACGGTTCGACTTACCTCATATCTTTCACTTATATCTTCCGCCTTTGGTAATATCTCACCTTGAGCGAATTCCCCTGTTACGATTTTTTTGCCAAGCTCATGGACTAACTGATCACTTCTATTTTTCATTTTGAAACCTCCTCCTCCCCTGGCATGGCTTTTTACCTTCTAAATAGAATACATGATATGAAATTGGATTGGAGGTTATTTTGTAGAATAAACCATGTCGGTGCTAGTAAACTTGAATTAAACACCTGCCTTTTAAAAGGTATGCTTGAAATCGGAAATAATAAATATTACTTATCTGAATATTATAATAAGTAATATTTATTATCTCGTCAATATATTTTCTGAATTTTTATTTTTAAATTTGAACAAATGAATTATAAAGACGAAGCAAAAGAACCGTCCGAAACCGATGAATAACACTCCTAAGTTTAGGTTCACATAGAAAAAACGGCTCCTGTGAACGTAAAATGTCTTTAATACACTATCTATTTTGCCCGTGAGCGCTAGAAAAGAGTTGTACGGGTAAAAATAGGCCTTTTATTTTGCCCGTGTGCTTAAGAATAGTATCGCACTGGTAAAAATAAACAGGCCTATTCTGCCCATGAGTATAAGAAAAAAGTCGTACGGGTAAAAATAAGCCTTCTATTTTGCCCGTGAGCGCTAGAAAAATAGCGCATCGGTAAAAATAAGAAACTTATTCTGCCCGTGAGCGCTAGAAAAATAGCAAATCGGTAAAAATAAGCAGCTTATTCTGCCCGTGAGCGCTAGAAAAATAGCAAATCGGTAAAAATAAGCAGCTTATTCTACCCGTGAGCGCTAGAAAAATAACAAATCGGTAAAAATAAGCAACTTATTCTACCCGTGAACGCTAGAAATATAGCAAATCGGTAAAAATAAGCAGCTTATTCTGCCCGTGAGCGCTAGAAAAGTAACGCACTGGTAAAAATAGGCGGCTTATTTTGCTCGTGCAGCCCAAGAAAAGTATCGCTCCAGCTTGATAGGATCTCAGCGTATAACTATTTGACTCTCTTCACTAATCCATTCCATACAAACTCCACTCCATCTGAAACGCTTGCTGCATCCTGTGCAATCCACCCAGCCAGATCCCTTAGTCTTCTTTCATCCTTTTGCAAAGGAACAATTCCCTTCCCAACCTCTAACATGATAAGGACTATTTTGTTTTTTCTATTTTCCTCCTCCTTAAGGAGGGTCTTAAATATGGTTTTAAATCCCCTTCGAATCTCGTCATTGTCTTCACTATTCTGAAGCTCAGACGCAATCCATTTTTCCCATCCCTCCATTACTAACGTTGAGCCATTCTCCCATTTTGCTTCCCAATCCTCCACACTATCTCCCTCATAGGCAGATACCCAGCTGAAGGTTCCATTATTTGCTTTTACTATTTTTCTTTTTCCTGAAAAGGCACCGCCGATAACGAGCTGCACACCCATTCCCCCTTCCGCTGCTCAAAAGTTAATCGAATACCATGTCCATGCGAGATGGTAAGCTCCCAAAAAGACCTGGAGGATACATATTTTGAAACAAAATAGCGGATGACACCTCCATGGGTCATAACAAGAATTTTCGCAGGAGTAGTTTCCATCGCTTGCTGAAATAACTCATTAAAAAAGCAATCAATTCTAGATTTGAATGCATCAGCTGACTCTCCATTAGGTATGGAATAGGCCTCCCAATCCACTAGCCAGTTTCGATAGGCGATCTGATTCTTTAGCTCGTCATACGTCTTTCCTTCCCAGTCGCCAAAATTAATTTCTCTTAATCTATAATCAATTTGAACCTGTGACGGAATGCTTAAATAGGCTAAAGTTTCCTGACAACGTCGTAAATCACTAGTAAATACATGGTCAAAATTTACTCTCGATAACACTTTTTGCAGATTATTCAACTGAGATAGTTCGCTTCTTATTACTCCGATGTCAGAATGGCCTAAATACCTTTTCTCCTTATTCCAATTTGTTATCCCATGACGAACGAGATATACATCCATGTGATTACAAGTCCCCATAATTCGCCTCCTTCAATCGCTGTCCCTAATAAATCTCCATTCGTCCCTTTAAAGCTATGTTTAATCCAAGCTCCAAATAGGCCAATAAATATAATGTAGGCAGGAAGTAAATATAGAAAGTCATGAAAGAAGAATAATAGTATACATACAGGGATTGCTGCATACAAACAATCAAGCCGATTTACGTTTTTCTTCCACTCCCATGCCAAGCCATGCTGTTTAGCGGTAGGTAGAAAAATCATTAAAACAACGGCTCCAAAACGTGAAAACGCCATGATAAAAAGAAAAGAATACAAATGGAAACCAGATTCAATCAACGAATAAATCAATAATGTTTTCCATGCTAATAAAAAAAGAAGTGAAATGATGCCAAAACTTCCGACATGTGGGTCTTTCATAATCTCCCATTTTCTCTCTAAGGGAGCATTGGAACCAACTGCATCCGCTACATCCATCCACCCATCTAAGTGTAATCCTCCAGTGAGATAGCCCCATAAAGAAACGATGAGCAATGTCATAATAGGGATAGGAAGATACGACTGAAATATGTACAGCATGATCGTAATTATTGACCCCAGTACTGCACCGACAAGCGGATAACTCCTTAATGCCCATCTGCTTGTCTGTTTGGTCCATGGACATTCAATGGAAAGAGGAATTCGTGTTAGAAATTGAACCGCAAGTATAAACCCAAAGAACATTAGCTTCATCAAATTTCTCCCTTCCAATACATTGGAATCCCCGCGCGGACCTCGGCGGCAAGGTCTGATTGCTGCACAATCGATTGATGGAGACGCTGTAAAGTATACATATATCTTTGTACAGCCTCATCAGTGGAAGGAATCCCTTCATTTACATCATTCGAAACAATTAGAAGGTGAAATTGCTTTTCACGTGCAAGACATAGCCAGGAATTCACACTGGCTTCTGTCCTTTCCAATCTATGGTCAAGCTCGAACATGACATTACTTAACCATATCGTCAAACAGTCTATTAAAATAACATCACCTTTTTTACATTGTGACAGAATCGGTTCAAGGTAAAAGGACTCTTCAACCGTTTGCCACTCCTTCCCCCGATCTTGCTGATGAATTCGAATCCTTTCATCCATTTCATCATCACTTTTTTTAGCTGTCGCAATGTAATAAAGTGATCCTCTTTGATTTTCCTCCTTCATTTTATGAAAAAACGAAAGAGCCGTTTGCTCTGCTAAATGACTTTTCCCTGACCTAGCACCACCTGAAATAAAGAGGATCATGACTCATTTCTCCACTTTTGGAGCACAGCTAGTAACTGTTCATTTTCCAAGTTTGACCTTATGGCAATTCGTAAGAACTCACCATTTAGTCCTTTAAAGTTGTGAGTGTGCCGTGTAAGGATTCCGTTTTCCAATAAAAAAGAATAAAGCTCGTCAGTTCGTTGGGGCTGTTTCTGATCTCGCAAAAGATAAAAGTTTACTTGTGATGGAGAAAAGTAAAACCCTAATGAAGTTAATCTCTTGAACACATTTCGAGATTCCTCATGCAGCCATGCTCTTGTTTCGTCAACAAAACGGCGGTCTTCAAGTAATCTCGGAATTAACGCATCTACTAAAGAGTTAATACTCCAAGGAATTTGTTCATTTTTCAAAACCTTAATAATCGTTGGATGAGCCATTATATATCCGATTCTAAGCCCAGGGATTGTATACATTTTTGTTAAAGAACGTAATAATATTAAATTTGGGTAAGACGATAACCATGGAGTAAGTGTAGGAACGGATGTCGGAAGAAAATCAACAAAGGCTTCATCCACTACTACATATGTACCAGTTTTTTTCCCTTCCTCTAACAATAGCTGCAAATCTTCTTCATCAATTACCGTTCCAGTTGGGTTATTAGGGCGACAAAGAAACATAACATCTTTTTCAATAAACTTTTCTCGAATCAATTGGACTGGTAATGTAAATCCACTTTCATGGCCTACTAAAATATCTTCCACATCAATATGGTAATGATGACAGGCTCGTTCATATTCCAAGAAGGTAGGGTGAACAATGAGCGCTTTCCTTTTTTCAAAATATTTTGCTACTAAAAAAACGGCCTCTGCTCCCCCGTTTGTTAAAAGGACCTGGTCTTGGTCTATCCCTTCATGCTCTGCTACCGAAGCGCTGCTATTCGAATATGTTGGCTCTGGATAACGGGTTATCGTCTTATAGTGTTCTTGTAATGCATCTTGCAGCCAGGAAGGAGGTCCTAAAGGATTTAAGTTTGCGCTAAAATCGAGTAATGCTTTATCGCCTTTAATATGAAAGAGTTTTTTTATTGTTTCAGGTTGTCCGCCATGATTTGGCCATTTCATCCTTTCACCTCATTTTCACGATCTAACTAACAGGAGCAAGCTTACACCGATCAGAAAAAATACAAGCCATCCCCCATGCATCAATCGAATTGCTTTTTCGATATCAGAGCACACCAAATTCCTTAAAGGATCTCCCATTTGTGCACGAGCTGACTTTCTTCCCCGATAGTAATTGATTCCACCTAGCTGAATTCCGATTAACCCCGCTGCCATTGCCTCTGACCAACCACTATTTGGACTGGGGTGTTTCCTTGCATCCCTCCATGTTATGTTCCATCCATTTCTCTTTTTAGATCCTTTTATAAAAAAAGCGGCTAGCCACATCGAAAGTGCTGTTAGTCTCGCAGGAATCCAGTTTACTAGATTGTCCAACTTAGCTGATGCCCATCCAAATTGCATGAATCGCTCATCTTTATGTCCAACCATAGAATCTAACGTATTGATGGCGCGGTACACCATAGCAAGTGGTGCTCCTCCAATAATGGCCCAAAATAATGGCGCTGTTATGCCATCGACTGTATTCTCAGCAACAGTCTCAACAGTTCCTCTAACAATTTCACTCTCCGGTAAGCTTTCCGTATCTCGACCTACGATCATACTAAGCTTTAATCTTGCTTCTACTAAATTCCCATTCACTAAAGGAACTAGGACTTCTTTTGCGGCAGACGAAAGACCTTTTATCGCAATCGTAGTGGAAATTAGATAGATCTGTGCCAAAACACCAACAAATGGATGTAATTGATAGGCGACAATGACGATAAATACGGAAACGAAAAAAACGAGTAGAATAACTGTTGCGGTAAGGCACATCCCTTTCCAGACTCTTCCTTCTCCACTATTCCAGCTTTTTTCTAAAAATGTGATGAATTTTCCCATTAGGACAACAGGATGCGGCAGCCATCTAGGATCACCAATCAACAAATCTAATACAATCGCTGCAAATAAAATCATGCAGAATATAATGGTTGGCTCATATACCATTACCATCATTTCGATTCCTTTTGAAAGTCCGTTATTAGCTTATTAATTCGGTCTAACTGGATATTTTCTCTCACAACCTTGGCTAATACATCGAATCCTTCTTCTCTTTTTTGGGAAAAAGATGCTCGGTTCTTGATCGGCTCTAATCCTTTCTTTAACCTAATCTCATTTAGAAAAACCTCACGGAATTGATCATTATTGAAAATACCATGAAAGTACGTCCCGATGATTTGTCTATCCTTCGTTATCGTTCCTTCCCTTCTGTCAGCTAACTGAACAAAATGGTCACATTCCTCTTCAAAGTACGATTCCCCCATATGAATCTCATAACCCGCAACTGGAATGCTTACCTCGCCAAAACTGGCCATTCCTTCAGAATGAACCGTTGTCTTATGGGTGGTCATGGAGGTTTGCATCGGAAGGAGCCCTAGTCCTTCTACACTTTTATGTGATGATTCAACTTCGTTAGGATCGTCGATACGATTCCCCAACATTTGGTACCCACCACAAATACCAACGATCATCGTATTCTTTTGTGCTAAATCCAAGATCCGATTGGCTAGTCCTGTACTGTGTAAAACCATCATATCCTCAATGGTATTTTTACTCCCAGGTAAAATCAGTAAATCCGGTTCTCCTAAGTCTTCTACAGCTTTTACAAAGCGAACATGACAATCCTTTTCCGCAAATAAAGGATCGATATCTGTAAAATTAGAGATCAAGGGATGACGGATGACCGCAATATCAATTTCCTTTGTAGTATCGAGTTTAGAAGTATAGTTGTTTAACACAACTGAATCCTCTGCTTCTATTAGTAGGTTATCGATATAGGGAACAACACCTAAAATCGGAACGCCAGTATACTCTTCAAACCAGGTTAATCCCGGCTGCAGTAATGATACATCACCTCTGAATTTATTGGCGATGACACCAATGACTCTTTTTCGATCTTCCGGTTCTAGCAGCTGCAAGGTTCCTACTAAACTGGCAAATACTCCACCCTTTTCAATATCTCCAACTATAATCACGGGTGCGTTGGCGATTTGGGCAACCCTCATATTGACAAGCTCCCGATCATTTAAATTAATCTCAGCAGGACTACCTGCTCCTTCAATAACGATCCGTTCATAACAAACAGACAATTTCTCATATGAATTTCGAATTAATGCTAGGCCTTGTTGAAAAAAGTCCTGGCGATATTCTCCTGCCTTCATATTTTTAAATGGCTTTCCATGAACAACAATTTGCGATTCATAGCTACTGCTTGGCTTAATCAAAATAGGATTCATATCCGTTGTTGCAAGAATGCCTGCTGCTTCTGCTTGCACACCCTGGGCACGGCCGATTTCTTTCCCATCAAATGTAATATAAGAATTTAAAGCCATGTTCTGTGATTTAAAAGGGGCTGTTTTAAAACCATCCTGAACAAATATCCGGCATAAAGCGGTAACAAGCGCACTTTTGCCGGCATCTGAATGAGTACCTTGAATCATTAAAGGAACAGCTTTCCCCATAAGCATTCACTCCTCCATTTTGTTTCTTGCCCCTTAAAATTCAATTCCTTTTACAGCTGGTATGCCCTCATCGTAGTAATGCTTTTCCACTTCAATAACAGATACTAGATCCGCAATCTCTCTAATTTCCCGCTTGGCATCTCTTCCTGTCAAAACGAGATGAACATGGGACGGTCTATTTATTATTAGATCCATCACTTCATTTAGTGGTAAAACATCTTCAATTGGAAATGTATCAATTGCTAAGGCATTGTTTAATTCATCTAAAATCACTAAATCATATTCTCCGCTCATTACTGTTTCCTTTGCCTTTGCCCAACCTGTCCTTAACGCTTCTCTGTGCTCATCAGGGGTTTTTGTCCATGTGAATCCTCTTCCTAGCTGTTCCATCTCAACCCCAAGCTTACGTAAGGCAATTTGTTCCCCGTACGAACGCTCTGGTGATTTTATAAATTGATAAATCTTTACTTTTAACCCTCTACCAACTGCTCGTACGGTTAAACCTATTGCTGCTGTCGTTTTTCCTTTACCGTGACCTGTGTACACAAGTGTTAAGCCTTGTTTCTTTTTGTTAACTTGTTCCATGTGTGAGCCTCCTCGTTTTGTGAAGTTTTCATTCGTCATTTTTTGAAATTCCTGCTGAGTGAAAGGTTGCCATTTCTTTTAGCATTAATGTAGCCGATTGGATAATAGAATGGGAAATGGCTGCACCTGTTCCTTCTCCAAGTCTTAGTCCTAAATCAATAATCGGCTTCTTCCCTAATAGTGAAAGGGCTGTTTTGTGACCAGGTTCAATCGATTGATGCGTGACAATCATATAGTCATCAACACCAGGAGAGATTGATTTGGCAATTAAAGCTGCAACGGTACATATAAATCCATCTACTAGAATCGGTACTCTTTTGTTCGCCGCAGCAAGCATTGCACCTGCTATTCCGGCTATCTCTAGTCCTCCCACTTTTGCAAGGATATCAATTGGATCAGTTGGATTAGGGTTTCTCCTTTCAAGTGCCTGTTTAATAATTTCGGCTTTATGTAATAAGGTTTCATCCGAAATTCCAGTCCCTTTACCTACTAGTAAAGAAATATCTCTACCGCTAAGAACAGCTAAGATGGCACTGCTTGAAGACGTATTTCCAATCCCCATCTCGCCGAGGATGAGACACTGTGCTCCTTTTTTGATGATTTGTAAGCCCTGCTGGTAACCTACTTCAATCGCTTGTTCAGCTTCTTCCCGGCTCATCGCATCCTCACGATAAAAATTGCCAGTACCATAACGAATCTTTTTATTTATTAGACTCTCATGTTCAATATCGTTTACTACGCCGATGTCGATTACCTCAAGTAAGGCACCTATTTGTCTACTAAAGACATTGATCGCAGCACCACCATTTAAAAAATTCCGAACCATTTGCTCTGTCACGGCTTGCGGATAGGCAGAAACACCTTCGTCGGTAATTCCATGATCCGCTGCAAAAACGAGGACTCCAGGTGGTGTTACACTTGGAAATGCTTCGTTTTTCATTTCTGCTAGTTCAATTGCCAATTCCTCCAGCCTCCCAAGGCTTCCGATTGGCTTTGTCAACGTATTAATATAGTCACTAACCTGTCTTCCCATTTCCTTGTTAATTTTTGGAATCGATTCGAAAAGTTTCTTCATCCTATTCTCCCCTTACTAGCTTTAAACTCTAAACATTTTTCAATCCAATTCTCAACCAGCGCTGGATTGGAGCTAAAGTGAAAATGGGTGTAGCCAGCTGCTAAGTTGTGTTGTAGATATCCTTCCTTGCTTACACCCCGCATCCCTTTCGTTTCATAGGCATGTGGCAGCTTCTCTTCGTTAGGCAAAAAGGAGGAATAATGAAATTCATGCCCTCTTGCTTTTTGGTTTTTTAGAATAAAATTGTCATTCAGACCACTAATCTCTCTGTACCCTAGAGCTTGCAAAGATGTTTTCATTTGTACCTCGCCTGGGATTACCCCAATCATTTGATACCTCTTCTTTTCCGTTGTTTCGATTGACTCGGTTAAATACATGAACCCGCCACATTCAGCAAGAGTAGGTAATCCAGCTTCAATTTCATTTTTGATAGAATCCTTTGTCATTTCATTACATTCAAGGACATGAGCGAATTCCTCTGGGAAGCCTCCTCCTATATAAAGGCCATCAACATCTTTTGGCAGTTCTTCATTAGCCAAAGGAGAAAAATAAACAATCTCTACACCATTCGCTTCCAACATTTCTAGATTCTCAGGATAATAGAAATTAAAGGCTTCATCCTTTGCAACTGCCATTTTCATGATCTTTTCTTTCTTCTGTTCAAACATGGAGGTTTTTTCACTTACAGGTAGCGGCTCAGCAACAGCTAATTCAAGCAGCTTGTCCATATCAATCGTCTCTAAAACCAAGTCTCCTAATTGATCGAAAA
This sequence comes from Neobacillus sp. PVCKKU3, assembly GCF_058323225.1. Lineage (NCBI taxonomy): Bacteria > Bacillati > Bacillota > Bacilli > Caryophanales > Bacillaceae > Neobacillus > Neobacillus sp. PVCKKU3. The sequence continues at coordinate 21,147 of NZ_JBLVQN010000032.1, read as the reverse complement.
ATGGAATAAGTTCTCCTCGTTCAATAGAAGGAATAAGTCCAAGATGTCTTTCTGGGATTTCAATGTCTAGCTCGCGTTTCAAATAGCCGATCACAGGAACATGACATTCCTGTTCAATCGCTTTTTTGACAAGCTGAAAATGTCCTTCGCTCCCAACTTTGTTGGCAATTACTGCTGCAATCTTGGGCCCTTCTGCAAACATTTGAAACCCCTTCACGATCGCCGCTGCACTTCGGGCCATACTTTCACAATTGACAACGAGCAATACAGGACTTTTGGTTATGATACTGATCTCTGCCGTACTGCCTTCATTCGTTTCCGGACTTTTCCCATCAAAAAATCCCATCACTCCTTCTATAATCGAAATATCAGCTCCACGACTTCCATGCGTGAAAATATCCAAAACTCGATCATGTGTAAGCATCCAACTGTCTAAATTACGAGAAACTCGATTGGTGACAGATTTATGATAAGAAGGGTCAATATAGTCAGGACCGCATTTAAAGCCTTGAACCGTTAAACCGCGCTTTCTTAACGCTGCCATTAAACCAATTGTCAGTGTTGTTTTTCCAACACCGCTTCCCGTACCTGCAACTACTATTCTATTGATGGACATAGCTATTCCTCCGCTTTCTGATGATTCCTTCTTTACCTCTCTTCATAGGAATTGTACGCTCCGCTATACTTTCTCCTTGAAGGATGATTTGTGGTACACCACAAACGGGGTGCACCATTACAATTGGTGTAGTACCGTAGACTTGTTGAATCAAATCTGCTCGAATGATATGCTTGGGAGCTCCAGCCGCTACTACTCTCCCATTATGTAACAGCAGCAATCGATCACAATACAGGGCTGCTATATTTAAATCATGCAGAACCGCGATAACGGTCATATCATCTTCTTGCTGCCATTCTCGAATCCGATCCATCAAAAGTACTTGATGACCAATATCGAGATAGGTGGTCGGTTCATCAAGCATTAGAAGCTTTGGCTGTTGTGCCATCGTCTTTCCAAGAGCTACTCGCTGCCGCTCCCCCCCGCTTAGGCTTTCGAGCAGGCGATCACTCAACTCAGATAACTCCATTTTCTCGATAATGGAATCGATAAGTGGTTCAATTTCTGTTTTTTCTTCACCGAGCCAATTTTGAAAAGGAAACCTCCCCATTTCGATAACCTCTCTTACCGTAAATCCAATTGGAGGTAGAGATTCCTGCTGCAATACTGCCAGCCACTTTGCTAATTCCTTGCGGGTATAAAGTTCAATCTGTTTCCCATTTAATTCAATTCTTCCGGTCGTCGCACGATCCACTCCCGACAATAGCTTTAGCAATGTAGACTTGCCGCTTCCGTTTGGTCCAATGATCCCCAAGCATTCTCCACGTTTGACAGAAAAACTAATTTCATCAAGCACAGACTGGTTATCAAACCGTTTACTTAAGCTTTCCACTTCAATAAGCATCCATCAACTTCCCCCTGTCATTTGCTTGCTTCTACGAAGTAAGTACGCAAAGAATGGAGCGCCAAGAAATGCGGTCACAACCCCGAGCGGAATCTCCGTTGGGCTAAGTAAGGTACGGGCAATCGTATCTGCCCAAAGGACATATATGGCACCGAATATCACGGACAATGGCAGTAATAATCGGTAATCCGGCCCAACTATAAGCCTCACTAAGTGTGGAACGACAAGTCCGACAAAACCAATCGTTCCTACGATTGATACTGCGGCAGCGGTGATTAGGGTGGAAACGACCAACACCACTAGCCGTGTACGTTTAATGTTGACACCTAAATGTGCTGCCTGCCGCTCTCCTAATGCAAACAAATTTAATGTACGTCCATATGACAGCAACACCACGATTCCAATTGCTAAATAAGGCATGAGTACAAAGGTAAATGACCAACCTCTTAGGGCTAAACTCCCCATCAGCCAAAAGACGATTTCATTCACCACTTGATCGGACATTGACACCATAAAGGAAACAAGTGACCCTAGAAAAGCAGAAACGACAACCCCAGATAAAATGATGGTTTCTAGTTTAAATTTGCCATGTACATTTGCTAAACGGAGTACAACAAGTAAACTAATCAGCCCTGTCACAAATGCAACCAGTGGTATCGTCCAATTACCAAATAAACTAGTATGATACCCGAATAAAATGATGAAAGCAGCACCTACCGCTGACCCAGATGCTACCCCTAATGTATACGGATCTGCTAACGGGTTGCGTAACACTCCTTGAAAGCCAGCACCAGCAAGTGATAAGCACGCCCCAACAAGAATGGCAAGAAAAACCCGTGGCAAACGAACTTTTAAAATGATTTGCTCAGCTGATTCAGGCCAGTTGGAATCTATGAGACTATGTAAAAAAGGCAGCTGGTGTAAGAGAATTCCCCAAACTTGCGAAAGCGGCAGATTAGCAGAACCAAGCGATAAACTAATGACCCCTGAGAAAAGAAGGAGAACGAAACCCGCTCCCCCCCATATTGCTAATCTTCTTTTCATTTCTTAAACGATTCCGGATAAATGGCTTCAGCGATTTGCTTCAGTGCATCTGTTATTCTCGGTCCAGGTCTGGACATAATATTTCCTTCGATCCCCGTCAGTCGACCTTCTTGAATAGCTGTAATCTTATCCCAGCCGCTTCTAGATTTAATTAATTCCTCTAGCGGTTTGCCAGACTTATCATCAACAACATTTGCGGAGTAGAGAATGACATCCGGGTTGTCCTGAATGATCTTCTCTTCATTGATGGCATTCCAGCCTTTCATATCTGAGGCAATATTAACGCCGCCAGCCATCGTAATCAGTTCATCCATAAATTCACCCTTGCCAACCGTCCAACCTGGAGAAAATTCAATATAGACTTTTTTCTTATCTTCTTCCTTAATTTTTGCAGCAGCTTCTGTTACTGTGCGAATATCCACCTTCATTTGTGCCACGAGTTCTTCTGCTTTTTCCTGAGTATCTGTAATGATACCAATTTGGATAATATTATTTAAAATATCCTCCATCTTTTTAGGCTCAGTTTTATATAACTTAAGGTCTAAACCACGAAATTTTTCAGCAATATCATCCTTCATTGAAATGCCACCGATTACTAAATCCGGATTAGCCGCTATAATGGCTTCCTCATTTGGCTTTGTCACCCCGCCTACTTTTGGCTTTGCCACTGCTTCTTTAGGGTAATCATCAAAATCAGATACACCGTAAATTTTATCGCCTAGGCCTAGAGCGAAAAGAATTTCTGTCTCCGATGGAGAGGTAGATACAATACGTTCCGGCGCCTTATCAAAAGTTATTTCAGTACCCGTCGCATCCTTCACTGTAAGCGGGTAAACGGTTGCTTTGTCCGTTACCTCTTTCGTTGCTGTTTCGGATTTTTGGTTTTTATCTGCACCTGAAGAATCTTTTGTTGTCCCACATGCGCTGATCGTCACCATCATTACTACAGTCAAAATTAATGCCAAAAACTTTCTCATTACTCAATTCTCTTCCCTTCGTTTATAGTTCGAGATGAGCTTGATATCTTGAAGTCTTTCCCATAACAACGAAAAAGCCCTGCTTCCATTCGGAAACAGGGCGCGCGAAAATCAGAAAAAATAAACATATTTATACTGATTATGCCGATCCTTTTCCGCGAAGGATTTCGTTGGCAAGCTTAATAGGCAGGTTTCCTGGCTTACGGGTAACATGACTTCCTCTCCTTCCCATTCCTTAGCTGGAACAGTGGTATTGCGAGGTTATCCCCGAATAACAGTGGCGGGACCGCGCCGGATTCACACCGGCTTCCCTTTTAACCTTATCCAATGATAAGGCACCTACTAGCTATGTCAGATTCAATTGGTCAAGCAAATTACTCAACTAGTATTATAGCAAATACTTCATGAGAAGCAAATATTTGGTTTAGGGATCAAGGAAAAGACCATGCTTACTAATTAAGAAAGGGGGGCACATTTACTTCCTTCTATCATCGATTTGGGGAAAGATATTCCTAATTAAATTAACATAATATAATTATTGATTTAAGAAATAACGACTAACTGAGTCCAGTAAGCTGAACTCAGTTTGTAGTAACTATCTAATGATTAGTTTGTGAGGACATAATCGTTAAATTCTTTAACTTCTTCCGTTAACACGTCTTGTTGCAGCAAGGTGCCGCAGGAAGGACAAATTGCTTCGTGTAGTTCAGCCTTCCCAGATTCCCGGGGCTGGACATAAATCCCCAGTTCAGACATCGTTTCCACTAAATCAGCTTTTCGCTGTACGGCTCCTTCCTTCCAGTTCATATTGCTTTCGGACAGTTCATGATCGCAGAAGTTACAAGAAACTAATTTTTTGCCTGCTTTATGGACAAATTTTAACGGAACCTTTAATTTCTCCTGTTCAGAGACCTCAACTTCAGGATTCCGGCCGATCCGGTCACGACGAATGGAGCGGCGTTTTTCATGGCTTGCCTCTAAGTCAACTCTTCGTTCAGATGCATTCCAGATTACTCCATACGCTTTTTCAGCCAGATCAGGGGTAATATATTCATCCTGTAAATCTTTTTCCACTATCGCAATCGGACGCAATAACGGATCTCCGATTCCGGCCCCACCGCCTGTCACTTGCTTAAACACTGCCTTTGGTCCAAGAGGCATTCCGGCAATATGGTTGGGAAGGGTCGTATAATTGGTAAGCTCATTAGGAATTGGCAGACGTCCATGTTCAGCAATGAACTGGTTGATATCAAATTCATCAATCTTATTAAAAGAACTCGTTCCACCCGGGTATCCGCCCAGAGTGCCATGTGCAGGCATTTCGGCACAGGCGTTTTCAATGGTACCGAGTAATCCTTGATTGTTGTACGGCATCCAGGCATAATCCATTCCCTGACCGCCGCGATGATATCCGGGACCTCCGGAATTCACGTTAATTTTTCGGTAAAAATAAAACATCGGGTACAGCCCTTCATTTGTTTCCACATCAGGAATTCCATTATTCTGCTGCATTTCAAATGCGCCAATATCCAGTCCATCGCAGGTAGCCTGGGCACCCACACCGCCAGAACCGCAATCAAATGCAGGAAACGCTGTATACTGGCCATATTGATCCAACCCGACCCAAGAATTCCCCGGCCAATTGTTGTGACCAATCGCAGCAACCCGGTTCCTAAGCCAAGGATTTTCGCTGAGCTGCAACGCTTTAAAAATTCCCTCGTAAAAAGCTTTACCCGCTTTTCCTGTTGTTTCCATGTGCCCGCACGAAACAGGAGCCGGGATCACAGGGTTTACAATCGTTCCAGGCGGTCCGAGTTCAATTGTGAGCGGTCGCAGCATTCCTGCATTGACCGGGATATCACAGCCAATGGTCATCGCAATGACGCCATACAATCCTCCATAAATAGCACCTGGTCCCGCATTGATAAACCCATCTGCCTGTGGGGAGGATCCACTTAAATCAACATGGAGGTGATCTTCTTCCACTGTTAATTTACATTCCACCGGATAGAGATTATCTGCTCCATGACCATCGTACTCCACCCATTCTTTTGTGTGATAAACTCCATTTGGAATATCCCGGATGCGTTTGCGAATCGTTTGTTCAGCTAAATCCTTGTTAATTTCACAATACCGCTTGTAATCCTCTAAACCGTATTTATCGATCAGCGCATTAACCCTTCGTTCGGCGGTAATATTGGCGGCGATTAAACTTTTCACATCATTAATGACAGGGATTGGAAGGCGAACATTGTTCATCAGGATCCTTTGGATATCCCGATTCATTCTTCCTCTTTCCATAATCCGAACAGCAGGGAAGCTGATGGCTTCACTATATACATCATAAGCTGCAGGAGCCCAGCCACCTGGCGACATTCCGCCAACATCGAGAACGTGAGCGTTAGAAAATGACCATCCGACCAATTCATCCTGATAAAAAATCGGTGAGATAATCCCAACATCCCCTTGGTGAATAGCCCCGGCAGAATAAACATCATTACAAATAAAGGCGTCCCCCGGATGAATATCCTCGAGCTCATATTCCCTTAAGACGGCTTGTACGCCAATTAACGAAGAACCAATATGGGCTACTACGTAACCGGAAAAAGCAATATGTTCACCATTCACATCAAAGACAGCTGTGGAAAAATCCTGCGCCTCCGTTAAGACTGGAGAACCGGAAGTCCGCAATAGTGTGGTAGCCATCTCTTCCACAACACTTTTCAACCGTGATTGAATCACCTGGGCGGTAAATGCATCAAACTCTTTTTGTGGTTGGACTTTTTCCATTGCCATATTATTTGCCTCCTTGACCTTCGGTAACTAACGTTTTTTGTTCGTTCTCCACAGTTTCAAGTGTCAGACAATAGTTGCCATATTGATCCACCCTGATGTAGGCATCCTCAGGTATATAAATGGTGGTATCTTTTGCTTCAATGACGGCGGGGCCATTGACCCCCATTCCAGTATTTAAAAGTTCAGCCTTATAGATGGAAACTATTTTTGTTTGCCGTTCCTGAGGCAAGTAAACTTCCCTTTCGGCTGTCTTGGCAGAACCTGTGATGGAGTGGCTTCGGCTAAAGGTTTGTAACGATGGCTTTTGAATGGTTCCGATTCCGGTAACCCTAACATTTAATAGAATCGTTAAGTGATCGGCCCCATCCCATGATGTTCCAGTACCGTACAATCTTTCGTATTCTTTGGAGAAGGCTTTTGCCAATACAGCGCGATCGTCTTCGGTCAAGGACCGTTTTGGAAGCGGAATCGTCAACTCAAAGGCTTGAGTTCCAAATTTAAAGTCGCCTTCCCAAACAATCCTGATATCATTTTCATTAAAACCATTATCCGCCAAATCCTTCTGGGCAAGGGTGGTTAATTCAGCTAATTTATCATTCAACGCATTGACATCACCATTTGCCAAATTCCAATTCACGGTTTGGACATAGCTTCTGCTATAATCAGACCAAAGTAAGCCGTATGCCGAGAAAACCGAAGCATTATTGGGGATAATCACATTTTTGATGCCAAGCTCCTGAGCAATAGCTGCAATATACAATGCCGATGCCCCGCCGTAAGAAATCATCGTAAATTCACGAGGGTCATGACCTTTTTCAATGGAAACGGCTCGAACCGCATTGCTCATGTTCGCGATGACCAGATCAAATAGACCCGCTGCAGCTTCCACGGTTGGAATACCAAGCGGCCGGGCGATTTTTTCATCAATCGCTTTAATGGCTGCCGCTTTATTTAATTTAACGGACCCGCCTAGAAAATAGTCCGGGTCAATAAAATTGAGGGCAACGGCAATATCCGTTACAGTTGGTTCTGTTCCGCCGCGGTTATAACAGGCTGGTCCCGGTTGTGAGCCTGCACTCTTTGGCCCAACTTGCGGGAGTCCCTGCTCATTCAGCCAAGCAATGCTTCCCCCCCCAGCACCAATCGCATTGATATCAACAAGCGATAGGCCTGTATCAAGACGATTGACACGGGCACGGTGTATATGGGTGATTTCATTGTTTACAATAACCGAAGTATCAAAGCTTGTGCCGCCCATATCGGCCGTAATGATGTTTTTCAATTGAAGTGCTTTTCCAAGACTGTTGGCTGCAACCACTCCGCCAACAGGGCCGGAATTTAATAGGCTGATAGGCTTTTCACTGGCTTCGCTTGTTGTGGTAATTCCTCCGGTAGATTGGATCATTCCTACAGGAACTCTCAATCCCCTTTCTGCAAGCCGTTTTTCTAAGCTTGTCAGATATTCACGGGCCCCTCTAGATGTAAACGCATTCAAAGTAGTGGTTACCATTCGTTCATATTCCCGGGACACAGGGTAAATATCGGAAGAAACCGAAACAAATAAATCCGGGTACATCTCATGAATGATTGATTTCACCCGTTGTTCATGACTTGGATTGCGGAAAGACCATAAGAAACAAACCGCAATGGCTTCAACGCCTTTTTCCTCAACCAAATAACGGATTTGCTGCCGTGCCTGATCCTCGTTCAATGGGACAACCGCTTTACCTGAGTAATCAACCCTCTCCCAAACCTCCGCAATACAATCTCTTTGAACAAGCTCGGGAGGCGGCACTTGTGTTTGTAAATCGAATTCATTCGTCCGTGCAGAACGGGCGATGCGCAATGTATCTTTAAATCCTTGTGTCGTAAGCAGGCCTACCTTCATGCCCTTTAATTCGGCAAGCGCATTTGTCACAATGGTCGTCCCATTCACAAACACTTTCGTTTGCCGGAGGAGCTCGGAAACACTTATGTGCAATTCTTCATTGCATATGCGTTCTAATGCATGAATGATTCCTTCAGGGTAATCGTCCGGTGTGGTAAATGCTTTTGATCGAAAAACTTTCCCCTCTTCGTTCACAACAACTAAATCGGTAAATGTTCCCCCAATATCGACGCCGATACTAAATTGATGGTTAGCCATTAGTGATTCTCCTTTGCACATTTTTAGGACTGCTTTTTACAAAGATTTTAAATAAACATAAAAGATATATTCCGCTAGATTGAAACTCCCGCTCCCACCTCCTTAAATGTCCAACTCTCATAATTGCCCCCTCATTTATAACCAGTATTGATTTAATAGATTATGGTACAAAGTCAATCTAAATCCTTGTCTACCCTTCCTTAGGTCAGTGGATTTTTCGTTATCAAAAAGAGGGACGGCAGATTGAGACAGCATTAAAAACCGCACATGATGCAGAACTTTAATTTCCGCCAGTTTTCGGTCGATAAACCTATTCCCATCAATTGGAACGTCAAATACACGATCAATTCTACTTCTTTAAAAATCAGGTTATGTAAGGATATTAAATGATCCACAAATTGCTTTGGAATTTTTTTCTATTGCCGGTTGAAATATGCTTTTGCTTTTCTGAAGGTGGGAATTTTTGAAATGCTTAGAGGTTAAAGAGGTTGTATTTTTAAATGAACGTTCATTTTTTTAACTTTCACTCACTTTATCATTTTAATTACAATATTCTGAAAAGTCAATATTTTATAGGGTCATTTCACTGAAAACTTTTCTACAAAATTACTTAATTTATTTAATATTAGACCAATCAAAATTCTTCCAAACTTTTATTAAAGAATCCTAGCGAAATAGAGTAGGCGCATGAAGAATTTCATGCGCCTCTCACAGATCCGTACGTGCATAAATGAACGGCTTATCCAAGTTTTGCAACATATCCTGGATATAAAGCCCTAGTTTAGAGTGCATGATAGCATCAAAAAATACTTAAATCCCATTCTCTTGCTATGTGCTTTAACAACATCTTCCCTGCAACGCTATTTCCACATTCATCTATTGCTGGACTATATATTCCAATACCAAATCCATCCGGAAAAGGAGACTTCTGAGTACTGGCATGGGCCGGAACGGCAACCATGATACCTCCTGAAACTCCGCTCTTGGCGGGTAAACCGATATGAGCTGCAAATTTACCAGAAGCGTTATACATTCCGCAGGTAACCATCAATGCTTTTGTTAATTTGGCAACTTCTTTTGGAAAAATCTGTTCCCGTCGAATTGGATGGAATCCATCGTAAGCAAGAACTAAACCAATCATAGCTATATCCTGGGTATTTACCTCCACAGAACACTGCTTTAAATAGACCTCTAAAGCTTCCTCAACAGTTGATTCTAAAAATCCTGTCTCTTTCAAGTAATAAGCCAAGGCTCGATTACGATGAGCCGTTTGCCATTCCGACTGAAATACTTCCTCATTGATGGACGGGCGTTTTCCTACCATCTTCTCAAATAATGTCAAAAACGATTCGATTTTTTCAAGTGGTGATCTTCCTCCAAGCAAAGAAGCTACAGTAAGCGCACCCGCATTAATCATAGGATTAAAAGGTCTTCCCGGCTTGTGAACTTCCAACCGAATAATCGAATTAAACGCATCTCCAGTTGGTTCTACATCTACTCTATCTAGGACATATTTAGTACCGAAGTCTAAACAGGCAGCAATAAAGCTAATAACCTTCGAAATACTTTGTAAGGTAAAAGTGGCTTCACACTCTCCGGACTTTAAGACCATTCCATCCGGTCCTGCCATCGCAATTCCTAATTGAAATGGATTCACCTTGTCTAAGGCAGGAATATAGGAAGCACATCGACCACCATTGGCATAGGAACGAAAGTCCTCAACCCATTTATCTAAATTGACCATATTCCTTTGTATTTCAAATGTTTTATCTTGATCATACGGAATTGCAACAGCCATGGTCCATCTTTCCTTTCTTTAGATGCGAAATTAAGGGCAACCACAATAAGCGGGGGTTGTTTTCATCCCCCACTTATTGTTAGTTGAACATATTTTTATAACCTTACTTTTGTACACAGACCGCCTTTTGAGGTCGTACCACATCTTCAGGAATGAGAGAAACATATGGTTCCCCTTCCAGGCGTTCTTTCCATTCTGCTTTCGCCTGATCAATAATATCTTGATTCTGCATAGCTTCGATGGCTGTGCATGCAATCACTTTTCCCGCTTGAAGCATGCCTTTGTGGCCAATAGGCATTGCTCCTTGGGACACTACTTGCCAGGTATGAAGCGGCGTTCCAATTGCGAAACAGGTTGTCAAACATTGCATCGTTGGAACAACCCAACTAACATCGCCAACATCTGTCGACCCCGATAAGGCAGCCTCATCGCCAAGAGGTGGGATGAGATCTGCAATCTCTTTATCTTTTAATTTCTTTGCTGTTTCTTTATCTAATCCAGCTAGATCTGCACGAATGTCTTCCGGAGAAAGAGTCGCATGGATTTCTTTTGCGAACTTCCGGTCAAATTCATCATAAGAAGGAACACCGACAGCCATTAAATTTTTGTACATAATCTCTGCTAAGGCTGTATTTGGAATTAAATCTGATGCAGTACCTTCAAACTCCACTTCCATCGTTGTACCAGTCATTAAAGCCGCACCTTTTGCAATATTGCATACACGTTCGTATAAATCGATTACTTGCTGCTTTTTCGGGGCACGGATAAAATAAACAACTTCAGCATGTGGTTGAACGACATTTGGAGAAGTTCCGCCTGTATCTGTAATCGCATAATGCACTCTCGCTTCCGGAATCATATGCTCTCTTAAATAATTGACTCCGATGTTCATCAATTCCACCGCATCTAATGCACTTCGGCCAAGGTGAGGGGCAGCTGCAGCGTGCGCACTCTTTCCATTAAACTTAAACGTCGCAGAGTAGTTTGCTAGGGTGCTCACATTCCATATACCAGCTACGGACGACGGATGCCAGGAAAGCGCCAGATCAACATCATCAAACAATCCCGCACGTGCCATAAACGCTTTACCAGAGCCCGCCTCTTCAGCCGGACAACCATAATAACGGACCGTCCCCTTTAAACCTGTTTGCTCCATATATTCTTTAACGGCAACTGCAGCAGCAAATGAACCGGTTCCCAGCAAGTTATGGCCGCATCCATGCCCATGACCGCCTGAAACCAACGGGGCATGCTCGGCAAGGCCTTTTTGCTGGCTCAGACCTGATAAAGCATCGAATTCTCCTAAAATAGCTATGATGGGTTTACCAGTTCCATAGCTTCCAATAAACCCGGTTTGCAGTCCGGCAACCTCTCTTTCAACCTGAAACCCTTCCTCTTCCAATGCTTGACAAATATATTTGGAAGATTGATGTTCTTCAAAATAGATTTCCGGGCAGCTCCAAATTTGATCACTCAGCTCAATCATTTTATCTCTCTTTTTTTCGATTAGTTTAGAAATATGTTCATGCAAATTCATTTACAAGACCTCCCTCAAAGTTGTTTACGGATGATGCATTTAGGCTGTAGCTTCTTCGTTTGGCTGGAGGAGATCTGCTTTTTTACCATTTATACTTAATATCGCTCCAATACAGATGATGGCGAACACAATTAACATCCAAAAAGCAGCATTAAAGGAACCATGAAATGCATCGACGATAAATCCTATAGCCATCGGAGTAATAAAGCCGGCCAATTGTCCGCCAGTATTGGCAATTCCCATCGCCGTACCAGTGACGGAGGACGGCAATTGTTTAAGTATGATAGCTGGTAATAGAATAATGACAAAGGCAATAAATAGGTTAACAATCGTTTGATACGTGATAAAAGAGGTAACACTTGTAGCAGTAAACATTAAGTACAGCAATATGCCAATAACGGCACAAGAAAGGCCTCCTGCCAATCTTTCTCGTCCCGCTGGCAGCTTATCGATGATATACCCACCAAAAAAGATCCCAGCTAGCATCGTTATACCAGGAATCGTCTGAACCCAGCCAAGGGAAATTAAATCAAGACCGCGTGTTTTCACTAGATAGGTTGGGATCCATGTCGCCAGTCCCCAGTTAACGGCATAAATACAGAAATAAGCAATAACTAAACTCCATATCATAGGCATTTTAAACAACGAACGGAAAATTCCCTTTTGATTCGATGCAACAGTTTGAGTCGCGTGATCTCCCAAATTGCTTTTTGGAAGTTTAATGAAGTACCAGTAAAGAACTGTGATAATAACACCGGAGATTCCCATGATGACAAATGTGGTTCGCCAGCCGATCGTTGTAAGCAGCGCTACAGATGCGATCGGGATAATAAGAGTCATAATCCCGCTTGATGACAGCATGACCGACATGGCCCGGGCACGTTCCTCTTTAGGAAACGTAAGCGATATGATTTTGGAAGCGGAAGGCTGAAAACCACCCTCTCCAATACCGAATAGAAAGCGGATTATAGCCATAGAGGCAAGGGACCAAGCAGCACCGGTCAATCCTGTAAAAATTGACCACATGATAACTGCGACAAGGAGGACTTTTCTAGGGCCGAATCGGTCTGCCAGCCATCCTCCAGGCATTTGCATAATCGCATATCCGGCAAAAAAACTGCTGAGTAAGAGTCCGGTAGAGGATGCACTCAAATGTAAATCTTCCGTAATGGACAATACAGCAAAATTCATTAAATAGCGATCTACATTACCTAATGACCACCCCAGAAAAAGTAACGCTAGAATCCAATTTCTTGTGCGTTTTGATATCATATTTCCAATTCCCCCTCTTAAAAATGCAAATAATTTTTGAAGTTGTTAATGATACGCTCTTTCCATTCCAAAATGGGGAATAGCTAAAATCATTTTTTTGAAATACCAAATTTTAGTAGCGTTTTCATTTTTGAATCCAACTAAAAGTAATAAATGGGACTTGCTGATCCTTGTGATTTCCTCCTTTTACCAACATAAGAGTAACAGTTATTTTCTATTTACGACAATATAACGAAAATTTCGTTATATTTATTTTATGAGAAAATTTCGTTTCCTTCAATAGTTTTTTACAAAAAAAAATAAGCATCCTTCTAGGAATGCTTATTTTAACCGGTAAATTTTAATTGGCCTTCCACGATTATGTTGCGACTCTTCACCAATACACTCGGCCAAGCCGATGTCGCACAGTTCAGCCACAATCCGCTGAGCATTTCTTTCACCCATCTGAAGATTTGCAGCTAATTCCTTCGTCGTAAAATCACTCCAACTCATTTTTTTAATCAAAGCGTCTATTTTCTTGAAAGTTTTAACACTGATGTTTCCATTCTTTAATTTCTCCAATAAATTTTTATCATCCGTACGGTAAGAATAAGTCAGTTCCTCCTCCTGACCTGCTGACTCAACGACCATTCCATCATCTTGAATAATAACAATCCCATGTTCCACTTTTTTCTTAGACTGTTGAAGTGCACGGTGGGCATGTATTTCTGCCGTTAATACCGTCTTACCAAATCCAATCCCAACGGAAACAGCTGTATTAGCTTCAAGAGACAAGAATTGGGTCTTTTCCTTTAATGCCTGAATCTCCCTTTCAATTGCACCCCGAGAACTAAAAATGGTATACCGTCCATTTCCTTCCTCAAAGAGAGAACCGTCTATTTTTTCACAAAGCTGGATTAGTGTCTCCTTCATCCTTAGCTCTAAATATTGGACTTGATAGGTTTTCTCCATTTTCTCTTTAATAGAGTCGAAATCTTCTACCTCGATTTTTACAACACCAATTTGAGTATCTTTATAGTATGAAGTCTTGATCTTCTCGAAAAAAATCCTCATGGTTTGAAAAATTTCAATTTGAGTTGGTGACATTACGTTTGCCGGAACACCAGCTTTACTTAAAGCCTCATGAACAGTGGGGTAACATGTCAAAGCACCATCAGTTTTCTTTTGTTCCCATAAATCATAATGGAATTGAAACAATTCCTCGGTATCAATGTCAACGTCAAACGTTTTCAAGTAAAGATCAGTTATCGTCTTTTGTAACTGCTTCACACTTTCTCCTTCGGCTACATTCGTGGGAGCAAATATATCGATGCTGACTCGATCTAGTAATCTCCCTTGAGAATAAACCAGTTCCATGAAACTTTTATAGGTACTGGATTCCGTTGAGTATATATAAACAGACTTTTCGTCCAATGATATTGTTTTTGTAGCAACCCTGTATGGGATATATCCTGAAAAAAGCCAAAAATCAACTTGTTTATCATGTTCTGTAATGATTTTTTCCACTTCCTTCGCCTCTGTATAGGTGAAAGGGATAAATACCATTTCTTGTTCCATTTCATTCGCCACATTGAGAATTCGCTGTACGGACGAACTAGGGCCAACTACGCCAATTCTATACATTTTCATTTTTCCTACTTTCTTCACTCTATATAATAATATTTTAGCTTCAGCTTATCATTAAATCCATTCCTTTGTCCGTTAGTTTAACCTTTCTAATTATCCCTTTTCGAAATCTGTCTGATTCGAAAAGCCTTGTTCGGTTATTAGCCGTAAAACAAAAAAACCAACCTCATTATTGGTTGGTTATATAAGCAAACCTTTTTTTCTCCTAATTCCCTTAATTGTTTCAATAAGTACCATTATTGAATAACCAAAGAGGAAAATTAAAAATAAAACAATACCGTAAAAATAGAAAGTAGCCTTATAACCAATTGGGGCAACTAATTGAAGTGAGGTAAACAGAAAAATAATCAAATATACTTCAAATAAAATAAGAAAACATAAAAACAGAAGATACGGTATAACTATTTTTTTATGGAAAATCTGTTTTAAAGTAAAACCTTCCCACATTAAATCAGCTATTCGTCTCAAATATACCCCTTCTTATATCCTTTTGTATATTATATTCTGAATTTTTTGTAAATATCCTTTAGACATATTGCATTTCCGGCAATAAATTTTAAGTAATTTTTTCAATCCTCTCACCTTAAATTCTTCTATTAATAATTCCATCCAATCGAAATTAGGTCCGTTGATTCTATATGGTTATAAAAAATCAAGTTTTTTTCAAAGCAATCGAGTAGGAGGGGGTGACTAACCCCCGACCTCTCACACCACCGTACGTACCGTTCGGTATACGGCGGTTCTATTAAGATTGACGAAGAATTTCATAACGATTATATAGACTTTTCAACCCTCGTTTATTCCAATAGGAATTATCGAGGGTTTTGTGTAATATTGGGCTACATGCGACCCTCCAATATTTCTTTCTGGAGTTACCCCATTCATGCGCTTTGTAATCAGGGACACCTAAACCAATCAGTTTTCTAACTCTGGTTTTAGGTTTCTTCCACTGTTTCCATTCGCACATTCTAAGCCTTCTTCTTATCCATTCATCGAATTCTTTGAATTTGCTTGGTGTGTCAGCCAAAGCGAAGTACCCACACCATCCTGTTAGATAGCGGTTTAACATTTCAATCCTTACTTCCAAAGGAAAAGGTTTTGACCGAGAGGTAAGTTCTCGAATCTTCGTCTTGAAGCGTCTAATGCTTTCTTTCGTAATTCGCACCTTCGGCTCTTTATTCCAGGTAAAACTGAAACCAAGAAACTTTCGTTTCCACGGACGGTCAACTGCCGATTTATACCTGTTTACCTTCAACTTTAGTTTCTGCTCAATAAACGTCGTAATGGACTCCATTACACGGTCCCCTGCTTTTAATGATTTAACATAAATGTTGCAGTCGTCCGCATAACGGACAAATTTATGCCCCCTGGTTTCCAATTCTTTATCCAGCTTATCAAGAATTATGTTTGAAAGGAGAGGACTGAGAGGTCCTCCTTGCGGAGTGCCTTCCTCCGTTAACTGTACTACCCCATTAAGCATTACACCTGATTGAAGATATTTCCGGATTAGTTTGAGGAGTGTGCGGTTTTCAATTCTTTTAGCGAGTATTCCCATCAATTTGTCATGATTGACTTTATCAAAGAATTTCTCTAAGTCCATATCAATTACCCAACGGAACCCCTCCTTGATATATCCCTTTGCCTTTCTCACCGCATTATGGGCACTCCTGTTAGGTCGGAAGCCATAGCTGTTTTTAGAAAAGGTAGGGTCAAAGATTGGCGTTAATATTTGGGCAATTGCTTGTTGGATGAAACGGTCTGTCACAGTTGGTATGCCTAAAAGCCTTACCCCGCCGTTTGGTTTCGGGATTTCGACACGGCGGACAGGAGAAGGTTGATAGTTACCCGTTCTCAAAGCTTCCCGAAGGGAATCCCAGTTTTCATAGAGATGTCGACGTAGGAATTTTACGGACATTCCATCTATGCCATGACTTCCTTTGTTCTGCTCTACCCTTTTTAGGGCAGTTAAGAGATTTTCCCGTGATAAAATTCGTTCCATTAACATGATGTTATTCCTTTCCACGTGAATGAAGGTTCTGTTTATGCCGGTACTTGCTCCACCCTCCTAAAGTCCCGAGCGGATTCACCGCTTCCTCCTTTAGGTAAGTCCTTTCGGATTGTCTGTGTTCAATGCAATCACCGAATGTGCAGATTTCATTCTTTCTTAATAGTTCAGTCCTTCCCATCCTTTCTCGAGTTAGAATGGTACTATGACATCTGCTGACTTCTGATTGTTCAGCTATCCATTGCTGGATAGGTTACCAAGTGTACTTGGTATATCAATCAGACCTCCCCGGGTAAGAATGCAGTCTTTCCCTCCACCTATCTGCTTCATTTACTCTGTACCACCTTCGGCAGTAAGGACTTCGTTTTGGTTTGCAAACTCGTCCAATGATACCTAGCCTTATATGAAGTTCGTGTTCCTCAGACCGGAGGTTTGCCGCTCGCTTCCTTCAGATTCCGCGTCACCACGGACACCCTTGCGTTAAGCTAACCACTACTACTGCCTTCGTGGCTCGGGACTTACACCCTAGAGACTGCACCCATGCCGGGCGCACAAACAAAAGGCTGTCTAATGTTTCTAGACAGCCTAAGGACATTCTTTGGTACAGCCTATTTTCCTTTTTATGAAGCTGGTTCAACTTTTGTTGCTTGGTAGCCTGAGCCATTCCATTGCAGATACACACGATATTTTGGCGAGCCTTGTTCTTTTGCTGATATCGTCCCGACTGAGCCGCCTGGGTTGCTTTTGTCGCTCCCTAAAAACCATACCGTCATATTGCTTTGATCTATTCCAGTAGCAGAAGAGATTGTCTGCAGCATCTGCTGCCAATCCTGAGAACTTGAATCATAGTTTGTAACATGCTGCTGATCCGTTTGTGCCGGTGTTTCCGGTGCAGGTGATGTTGGTGAACTTACCTGTGAACTATCCGAAGAAGATGAGGATGCATTGCCTGCTGCTGGATCACTATTCGTTTGATTACTTTGAGTTTGATCTTCAGACGATGAGTCGTCATTTGCTTGATTACTTGATGAACTCTTTTTCTCAGCTGGCTCATCCTTCTTTATATTTTGAACTGATTGTTTTTCGGCTGAAGCTTGAACACTTTTTTGAGATGCTGCCTTGTCATCTCCTCCCGAAAAAATCGAATAAGATACAAATGCAATAAGTATAAGGACAATTACAATTGATCCGTTTAAAATGATATTGATTTTTTTCTTCTTTGCTCTGTGCGTTGCACGTGAGTTGTCTAGAAAATTTTTCAAAATAACCACTCTCCCAAAACTGAGACTCTCAACATTCTACCATGTGTAGGGAATAACTTGAAGTATTCTATCACCACATTCCACATTTTGGTACCTTTTCTCTATTTTCTGATACCTTTCATGAAGCTTTTTAACTATTTCGGAAAGCAACTATATGCCCCTTTTTCGTTACCAGTCACATTTCAACTTTATTGTTTCCTAACTTTTAAGTACTATGATTCTATCCAATCCTAATGGGAGCCTCCACCCCCCATTTAAAACAATTGGAGTAATTCCAAGCTCCTCTGCTTTAAAAGAGCTTCGAAATTAATTATTATATCAAAATAAGATATAATGAAAAAAAATACTTGAGGTGATTTTCATTGGATTATGATTCACAGTCAGACCAACAAGTAGAAAAAGAGAATGAAGAAGAATATATAGAAAGAGATTACCCGACGAGGCAAGCTGTCAAAAGAGAACGAGAAAAAAAGGAACATAATAAATTGTCTATGGGGAAGAACAAGAAAGCCGATGATCATGGCTATGCAGGAGTATTCTCGATATTCAAGTTCTTTTCGCCAAATAAGAAAAAGAAAGTAAAGACGTTCTGGATAAAACTAGTCTTTAAGATTTTAGTTGTAGCGGCTGTTTTTTTCGACATCAACTTCATTCTGAACTTTATGAAAGATCCTATTAGTACTTTTCCGCATACATTATCTGTAGTTGGAATGTGTGCAGGAATGAACTTTATTGCCGTTTGGATTCTTTTTTATAAAAATTCATTGATAAGGTTTTATCTTTCCCTATTTGCAATAGCAGGATCATTTGCGTATTACATCTATGTAAATTATACGAATCTTTCCTTTTTGGGTAATAACACCATAGCTACAGTGCTTGTTATTATTTCGTTATTAATGGTCATAAATCCTAAACTAAATTATTATGTAAAAAACATCTTGTTACTGGTGATTCCTGTCTCTGGAATATATTTTAGTGGTACCAAATTTGCCCTTGTATGGACTCTTATGTTTAGTGCCGGATTGATCTTATTATTTAGAATGCCTAAATCATCTAAAAAAGAAGAAGATCGAATAAAAAGAAACATAAAGCAATCAGCTTAATAGAAAAATATTTGTTTTGAATGAAAATTGGCCGAAAATATACATTTGTTAAAACACTTGTATATTTTCGGCCTATTAAAATTTCAAATATGTAAGACATACGTTTAGTCAAAAACAACCTTCTTAAGTATTTTTATAATAGAATCAATTTTTCACATCTTTAACAGTTGTTTATCAAATTCACGTACTTGATCATATGCTTCTAATAGATGTACCGGTACGAGTGTTCTTCCATGTTCCCAAGCATTTTCTTCGACTTCTGCTAAAAGCTTTTTCTTTTCTACTTCTTTGCCATAATAAATAGTCTTTAAAACTCGTGGATTTTTCCTGAATTCCAAATAATATCCTAGCTGATGATAAAGAATAATTTTCGTAAAGTTTTCATCTGATTCTCTAACTTTAAAGTTAATTTTAGCGTTATATCCGTTAATTTGTAGGTAGTTAAACTTTATCGTATTTGTGGATACGTTATAACTCATTGGTGCAGCGAGTTTGTTGGTGAATTCAACATTTATTTTTAGTTTAAGCTCTTTTAATGTATTTGTAATGATCTTCTCAATATCCCACATATAAAGCATATGATTTTTCCCTTTCTAAAAAACATTTTCAACTTTTATTAGTCTTCGTATTAAACTCAAATAATGGAATAAACCGCGTAACCAAAGCAAATAGAAAATGGTCAAGTTGAAGTTGTTTTAACAATAATACGCTGCATTATGTAACACAAGAGCCATTTATCATAATTTTTGTTATGGACTATACTCCCTTTTCCTAAGGTACCTAAAAAAGGGCCGGCCAGCTACGGCCACCCCTTGTTTAAAAACTTAGTAGTCTAATCATTTTTATGTTAATTCATTGGCTTTTCCCATGCACCTTTGACCTCAACGCCAGTTTCCTCTGCCGCTTTTTCGAGTTCGAAAATTTCCTGGGCTGTCAAATTGACCTCGGCAGCTTTTATAGCATCCTCTATATGGGAGATTTTCGTTACACCAATAATCGGTACTGTCCCTTTTGCAATCGACCAAGCGGTAGCAATTTGTGCAGTTGATGCATGATGTTTGCTGCCGATTTCTCTCATTACTTCGATTAAGCTTCCAATCTTGGCAAGAACGTCCGGATTAAAAGCATCGCCCCTTCTGGTGCCAGTTGGCAAAGGGTTTTTCGGATTGTATTTGTCAGTTAATGCACCTTGTTCCAATACCATATAAGAAAAGAAAACAATATTATTTTCATTACAGTAATCAATAATACCGGCTTCTTCAGAGGAACGGTAGAGCAAGCTGTAATGGTTTTGGACAGCTGAAATTTTCAGTCCTGCTTCCGCCAAGATGCTGGCAGCCAATTTAATTTCGTCGAGATTATGATTAGAAACACCTGCATGTTTTACTTTTCCACTTTTCATTAAAGGGATAAGTTTTGGTGTCCATCTTTGCACATCTTCCGGGCTGTGTATCCAATAAATATCAGCATGTTCTACACCGAGCCGGTTTAGGCTTCCGTTTAAGTGTTCCTCAACAGCGTTCTCATTGTCTCCTGCCATTCGTGGAGTAAATTTAGTGGAGATTAGCACATCCTCCCTGCCTTTAATGAAACTGCCCAAAATATTCTCCGAAGCGTTCATCCCATAAACAGCCGCTGTATCCCATAAATTGAATCCGGCAGCCATCGCCGCATCAAATATCGGCTTTAAGTCCGTTTCTGTAATATAATTTCCAAAAACCTTATCCCCGCCGTTTGCACCAGTGCCCCATGACCATGTACCAAGGGCGACTGGAGGGATCTTCTCATTTTGCAATTTTACGAACTTCATTACGTTTCACTCCATTCTGTTCTTTGAATGTCCTAATTATTTCCTATTGTTTGCGCTTTCACAAGAAATTTGCTTGTCCCATTTCTATTCCATACCTCCGAAATTGCCTAACGGTGAATAGAAAAATAAAATTAATGTCGAAATTATTATATCAAATAAACGCAGGAATATTGGAGTATGAATTAGGAGAATATTGGTGGAAGCGTGTATCGACATCCACAACGAATTATTTCTAACATCATATACCATTTATGTAGGACAAACCGTAAAAATCCCCTAAATAGACGAAGGGACGGTTCTCGCGCATCATT